>JAYVSX010000365.1:0-8744 GCA_043774975.1 Rubrivivax sp. | reverse complement strand
GTGGCGCCCGACGCCGTCATCGACATCGACGCGCGTGCGCGCCAGGAGCAGGCGCGCCAGGTCACCGTGCTGCTGAACAAACCCATCGGCCTCGTCAGCGGCCAGGCCGAAGACGGCTACGAGCCGGCCATCACGCTGGTCACGCCGGCCAACCGCTGGAGCGGCGACACCTCGGGCATCAACTACCAGCCCGGGCACCTGCGGCACCTGGCGCCGGCCGGCCGCCTGGACATCGACTCCACCGGCCTGCTGGTGTTCACCCAGGACGGCCGCGTGGCCAAGCGCCTGATCGGCGACCAGACCCGGGTTGAAAAAGAGTACCTGGTGCGCGTGGCCTACCCCGCCGGAGGCCAGCTGCCCGAGGCCGACATGGAACGCCTGCGCCACGGGCTGACGCTGGACGGCGTGCTGCTGCGACCCGCGGCGGTCAGCTGGCAAAACGAAGAGCAGCTGCGCCTTGTGCTGCGCGAAGGGCGCAAGCGCCAGATTCGCCGCATGTGTGAACTGGTGGGCCTGCAGGTGCTGGGCCTGAAGCGGGTGCGCATCGGCAGTGTGCCTTTGGGGCAGTTGCCGGCCGGCCAGTGGCGCTACCTGCGCGACGACGAACGCTTTTAATGGCGTGGGCGCTTTCAGCGACGGGTCGCGACCTGTCGCTCAAGCCGGATCTGTGGGCTGGTCCATGCAAGCCGGTCTGTGCGCCGCGTCGGTTTTGCGTCATGCCCTGATAACCTCGCTGCGGATGAGTTCTCCGCCGCTGGCCAAAGCCACCACCCCGGCTGCCACTTCAGCCACCACCCCGGCCGCGCGCCGACCCGCCGTTTCGGTCGTGATGGCCGCCTTCACGCTGGCCCTGCTGTTGGGCTTGCAGCCGATCACCACCGACCTCTACCTGCCTTCGCTGCCCATCCTGTCGCGCGAACTGGGCGGCAACATGGCCTGGACGCAACTGACCATGTCGGTCCTGATCCTGAGTTTTGGTGGGGCGCAGTTGGTGTGGGGGCCGGTCTCTGACCGCTTTGGCCGGCGACCGGTGTTGCTCGCAGGCCTGGCGCTGTACACCGTGGCCAGCGCGGCCTGTGCGGCCAGTGGCAGCATTGAAGCGCTGGTGGTGTGGCGCGGGGTCCAAGGCGCGGCCATGGCGGCGGCGGTGGTGGTGGCCCGAGCCGTGTTGCGTGACCTCTTTGAGCCCGCCGCAGGTGCGCAGGTGATGGCCTGGGCCTTGACGGGCTTGGGTGTCATCGCCCTGCTCTGCCCGCTGCTCGGTGGACTGTCGGCCTACGGGTGGGGCTGGCGTGGCAGTCTGGCGGTGGTCACAGCCTGCGGCGCGCTGACCTGGCTGTGGGTGGCTTGGAGATGGCCTGAAACCCTGACCCAGCGACAGCCTCGGGCCACCCAGTTGCGCCCCTTGCTGGCCACCAGCTTGGGCATCGCCCGGCATCCGGTCTTCCGTGCCTGGGGCCTTCTTGTGGCCTGCACCTATGGCGGGCTGTTCACCATCTTGGCAGGCTCTTCGTTTGTCTACATGGATGTCCTGGGCCTGTCGCCTGCGGCCTATGGCGTGGTCATGGCGGTCGGCTCTTTGTCCTACATCGTCGGCACCTTTGTTTGCCGGCATTGGATGGGGCTGCACGGCATGGGCGGCGCGGTGGGCCGCGGTGCGGTGTTCACCCTGGCGGCTGGCGCTCTGGCCGGTGTCGCCGCCTGGGCCCAGGTGGAAACCGTCTGGGCGGTGCTGGTGCCGCAGTGCATCTTTGCCTTGGGTCATGGCCTGCATCAACCTTGTGGCCAGGCGGGCGTGGTCGCACCGTTTCCGGCCGCGGCCGGCACGGCCTCGGCCATGGCCGGCCTGCTGCTGGCCATGGTGGCTTTTGCCATCGGACGCTGGCTTGGTGTGGCGCTGGACGGCACGGTGCAGCCCTTGCTGTGGGGCTTGTGCTTTTGGTCAGTGGCCACCAGCCTGGTGGCCTGGACCCTGGTGCCAAGGGCGTTGCGATGAAACTCATGGCCCTGTGCCTGGCCGGGCCCACGGCCAGCGGCAAGTCGGCGGTGGCCATGGCGCTGGCGCAGGTCTTGCCCATTGAAATCATCAGTGTCGATTCCGCGCTGGTCTACCGCGGCATGGACATCGGCAGCGCCAAACCCAGCCCGGCCGAGCGCGCCGCCGTGCCGCATCACCTGATCGACATCATCGACCCCGCGCAAAGCTACTCGGCCGCGCGCTTCGTGGCCGACGCCGAGCAACTGGCAGGGCAGATCCACCGTCGCGGCCGCTGGCCGGTGCTGGTGGGCGGGACCATGCTTTACTTCAAGGCTCTGCGGGAAGGCTTGCACGCGATGCCCGAAGCCAACGCCCAGGTTCGCGCCCAGATCGACCAACGTGCCAGCCAGCTGGGTTGGCCCGCATTGCACGCCGAACTGGCCCAGCTGGACCCCGCCACCGCCGCCCGTCTGGCGCCAGCCGACAGCCAGCGCATTCAGCGCGCGCTCGAGGTCTGGCAGGTCAGCGGCCGGACCCTGTCGGACTGGCACCGGCCAGGCAACGGGGCGATCCAGGCGGCTGGTGCCGAGTGGCCCATGGTCTCGCTGGAACCCGATTCACGGGCCTGGTTGCACCAGCGCATTGCCCAACGCTTTGGCGACATGGTCGATGCGGGCGTGGTCGACGAGGTGCGGCGCTTGCGCGCTCGCGGCGACCTAAATGCCGACCTGCCATCCATGCGGTGTGTCGGCTACCGGCAGATTTGGCAGGCCCTGGACCAACGCGACCCGCCTTTGGACTCGCACTGGCAAGCAGCGGCCATCGCCGCCACCCGACAGCTGGCAAAAAGGCAGCTCACCTGGTTACGTTCGATTCCAGCACGCCGTGTGGTTAGCTGCGATCAACCAGGCGCCATGACACAGGCCGTGCAACAGCTTGAGGAACTGGCGCGCCGCTGCGTCCCGCCCATGAAGTGCTGAGTCAAACGGCTGTGTTGGGCGCAGCGCGTGACCCAAATCCATGACTTTGGCCCCAAACTTGCGTGGTTGCGACAGTTACCTCGCGGTACCCAGCAGACGCCCCGCGCCTAGGGTGATGCCCGGGGCGAAGGCGCAAAGCTTCGCGATATAGTCGCCCGCCTTGGATGCATCCATCTGGGGCGGCCCACAAGGCCGCGACCGATTTAGTTGCACAAGCCCAGGGCCCTGAACAAGGCGCCCAGCTTGGCTGGAGGAACGAGTGGATTTTGCAGATCAGCAACGCAAGCCAACCAAACACCTGATCGGCTTTGGCGCCGTGGTGGCACTGCATGTGCTGCTGGGCTACGGGCTTATCAACGGCTTGGCACAGCGTATGGTGGAGGTGATCAAGGGGCCGATCGAGACCAAGATCATCGAAGAGACCAAGCCGCCACCACCGCCGCCGCCCGAAAACTTGCCGCCACCGCCGAAGTTTGCGCCGCCGCCGCCTTCGTTTGTGCCGCCACCTGAGGTCAACGTGAACCCGCCGCCGACACCGGCGCCGACGATCACAACGACCCAGGTTGCGCCACCGCCCACGCCGGTCACCGTGGCACCGCCACCGGTGGCTGCGCCAGCCGCGCCCGCGCCCGCGCCACCCCCGGTGGCACGCGTGCCGGTTCGCGTCGCGCCCAAGCTCGACTTTGGCAAGGTCTGTGACCGTCCCGAATACCCACGCGCGGCGCGCAGCGCAGAGACCACCGGCAGCACGACCATCGCCTACACGATGGACATCACCGGCGTCATCAACGAAGCAGCGATTGAAAAGTCCTCAGGGCCGACCCGGGAGCACAAGCAGCTGGACCGCCTGGCCCTGGAAGCCGTGCGGGCCTGCAAGGGCACCCCCGGCAGCCTGGATGGCAAGCCCGAAAAGCTCACCAGTCGGGTCGTCTACGACTGGAAGCTTGATAACTGATCCTCGTCCCCAGCAGCACGGCTCAGCGGCCGCGCGACCTGTTTCCTTTGGAGTCCACATGTTCATGAATCAATTCATCACCGCCCGCTCACGGGCCGCCAAGTCGCTGGCCACGTTGCTGGCGGGTTTTGTGCTTTCACTCAGCATGCCCATGGTGGCGTTTGCCCAGGCGGCTTCGGCCCCCGAGGCCGCAGCCGCGCCAGCAGCCGCAGCACCCAAGCCGGTCATCACCGAAGAGGCCGTCGACAACCCCTACGGTCTGAAGGCACTGTGGACCCAGGGTGACGCAGTCGCCCACACCACGCTGGTCATCATGGTCATCATGTCGATGGCCAGCTGGTACGTGATCATCACCAAGCTGCTGGAGCAGCGCTCCATGCTCAAGAGCGCCAAGAGCTCGGCCGAAACCTTCTGGAAGGCATCGTCGGTCAAGGCCGGCGTGGGCACGCTGGAAGAAGGCTCAGCCTTCCGCTTCATCGCCGAACAAGGCGTGAAGGCCAGTGACCACCACGAAGGCACGATGGTCGAGAGCATCGACAAGCACACCTGGATCGGCATGGCGGTGGACCGCTCGGTGGGCAACATCAACAACCGCCTGCAAGACGGCATGGCCATCCTGGCCACGGTGGGTTCCACCGCACCGTTCGTGGGCCTGTTTGGCACCGTTTGGGGCATCTACAACGCGCTGGTCAAGATCGGCATCAGCGGCCAGGCGTCAATCGACAAGGTGGCCGGCCCAGTGGGTGAATCGCTGATCATGACCGCCATCGGCCTGGCCGTGGCGGTGCCCGCAGTGATGGGCTACAACTGGCTGCTGCGCCGCAACAAGGCCGTGATGGACCAGACCAAAGCTTTCGCGGGTGACTTGCACAACGTGCTGATCGCAGGCAAGCGTTGACCGCCGTCCCGAACAACACCTTGAACACCGCCTTCAACACCGCCTTCAACACCGCTAACCAGGAGTCCCTGCCATGAGCATGAACGTCGGCTCCGCGTCGGAAGACGGCGAGCCCGAGCTCAACAACAGCATCAACACCACGCCCCTGGTGGACGTGATGCTGGTGCTGCTGATCATCTTCCTGATCACGGTTCCGGTGGTCACGCAGACCATCAAGCTCGAGCTCCCCAAGGAGCGCAACCTGCCGACCCTGACCAAGCCCGAGAACATCGTCATCGCGGTCAACCGCGACGGCGAAATCTATTGGTCCAAAGAACGCATGCCCGACATCGAAGCCTTGGTCAAACGCCTGAAGGTCGAGTCCGTCAAAGAGCCACAGCCCGAAGTGCACATCCGGGGTGACTCCGAAGTACGCTACGAATCCGTGGGCCGCGTGGTGGTGGCCTGTCAGCGTGCCGGCATCTTCAAAGTCGGTTTCATCACCGAACCACCGGCCGGCGCTGGCGCCCGGCTGAAATGAGCGACTGAAGTGAGCGACTGAAGTGAGAACAGCAACATGGGAATGAACGTCGGTTCCGGCGGCGCGGACGACGCCCCCGAGGTGATGGTCGACATCAACACCACGCCATTGATTGACGTGATGCTGGTGCTGCTGATCATGTTCATCATCACCATCCCCATCCAGACGCACGCCGTCAAGATGAACATGCCGGTGCCCAACAACGCCGCGCCGCCGCCCAAGCCGCCTGAGATCGTGCGCATCGACGTCGACTTTGACGGCACCATCGGTTGGAACGGCGAGGTCATTCAACCTGGAGACCGCGCCGCCATCGAGTCACGCTTGGCCGCCATTGCGGCGCAGGCCGACCAGCCCGAGGTGCACCTGCGCCCCAACAAGCTGGTGGTCTACAAGCACGTGGCCATGATCATGGCCACGGCTCAGCGTCTGGGCGTGACCAAGATCGGCATCGTCGGCAACGAACAGTTCCTTTAGAACCTGCTACTTGAACATGAAGATTTTGCGTGCCCTGTCGACCCTGGCCAAACTGGCAGCCTTGACCACCCTAGCGGCGGCCAGCCTGACGGCTGCCAACGCGCAAGGCGTGCGCGCCGAAGTGGGCCGGCCCTTGCAGCAAGCCAGCGACTTGCTCAAGGCCGGCAAAGCCAAGGAAGCTCTGGCCAAGGTACGCGAGGCAGAGGGCGCGTCAAGCATCACCGCGGCCGAGCGGCAGATCATTGACGGCATGAAAGCCAGCGCAGCCCAGCGTGCCGGAGACACCGCCACCGCCATCCAGGCGCTCGAGGCTTTGGCCGGGCGTGCCAGTGGTTCACAGCTGGGCGCCTATGCCGAACAGCTGGCCTCGGCCTATGCCCAGCAGCGCAACAACGCCAAGGCCACGGAGTGGCTGAACAAGGCCATCGCCGCGGGCAACACCGGTGGCAGCATCAAACAAATGCAGGCCTATCTGCAGGGCGCCACTGGCGACTACACCGCAATTGCCAAAGACGCCGGCGCCGCTGTCTCGAGCGCCGAGCAGGGTGGTCGTCGCCCGGAAGAAGGCGATCTGCTGCGCCTGGCCGACGCCCAACAGCGCACGGGCAACACCGCCGGCTATGTGGTGACGCTGGAAAAACTGCTCAGCTACTACCCGAAAAAGGACTACTGGAACGCCTACCTCAGCCGCCTGCCACGCAAGGCTGGTTTTGCCGACCGATTTGCGCTGGACCTGATGCGCTTACGGCTGGCCAGCGGCACGTTGAGCAAGACCGAGGACTACATGGAGATGGCCCAGCTGTCGCTGCAAGCCGCCTTGCCAGCCGAGGCGCGACGTGTGGCCGACCAAGGCATCAAGGCCGGCGTGCTGGGCACCGGCCCGGAAGCGGCTCGCCATCAGCGCCTGCGCGATCTGGCCGTCAAGCAAGAAGGCGAAGCCAAGGCCAGCCTGGGCAACCAGTTGGCCGAAGCTGAAACCTTCAAGGAGGGTGACGGCCTGGTCAAGATTGGCTACGCCTACGTCTCGCTGGGCGAAGTGGACAAAGGCATCGAACTGATCCAGAAGGGCATCGCCAAGGGCGGCCTCAAGCGCCCTGAAGACGCCAGGTTGCGCCTGGGCATGGCCCAACTGCTGTCGCCCAAGACCAAGACGGCCGGTGTGCAGACGCTGCGCAGCATCAAGGGCACCGACGGCGTGGCAGAGATCGCACGCTTGTGGACCATCCTGGGCACCTGAGCGACCTGAGCGACCTGAAAGCGGCATGCAGCATGTCTGAAGGCGGGTCGTTGCCCGCCTTTGTTTTGGACCTGGGCAGCATCAGCCCAACCCAAGCCGCCACCAGAAGCCCTTTGCACCTGCTTCCGAAAGGCCATCGTGGCGAGTGAACTTCAAGCTTGGCTGGACGCCGAAACTGCACAACGACAACGTCTGGCCCATGGCCCCGGCGCTGGGACCCTGCCCCTGGACCGGGCCATGACCTGCAGCGGCCTTGAAATGATGCAGGCCATGTGGGCCGGCGAAGTGCCTTACCCGTCCATCTGCCAAACGCTGGACTTTCTGTTGATCGAGATTGCCCACGGCCGCGCCGTATTCCAGGGCGCCCCGGGGCCCGGTCACCTCAACCCCATGGGTTCGGTGCATGGCGGTTGGTATGCCACGCTGCTGGACTCGGCGCTGGGCTGCAGTGTGCACACGGCGCTGCCCGCGGGCCGGGCCTACACCACGCTGGAGCTGAAGGTGAACCTCATCCGCGCCATCCGCCCCGACGTCACGCGGGTTCGGGCCATCGGTCAGGTGATCCATGTCGGCGGCCAAACCGCCACCGCCGACGCCCGACTCGTCGGCCCTGACGGCAAACTGTACGCCCACGGTTCCACGACCTGTCTGGTCTTTGATCCCAGGGCGCGGCCAAGTCCTGAAGCAAGCCCTGAAGCAAGACCCGATGTAGGGAACCCGATGTAAGGAACCGATTGCCGCGCCACAATCCAGCCCATGAAGTATCTGCACACCATGGTCCGAGTGACCGACATCGAAGCCTCGTTGCGCTTTTACCGTGACGCTCTGGGCATGGACATGCTGTCCCGGCGCGACCACGAAGGCGGGCGCTTCACGCTGGTATTTCTGGCCGCGCCCGGCGACCACAGCGCGCAAATCGAGCTGACCTACAACTGGCCTGCAGCCGACGACCAGGCCGAGGCCTACACCGGTGGCCGCAACTTCGGGCACGTGGCCTATGCGGTGGACAACATCTACGCCACCTGCCAGCGGCTGTTGGACCACGGTGTGACCATCCTGCGCCCGCCGCGGGATGGCCGCATGGCCTTTGTGCGCTCACCCGACCAGATCTCGATTGAACTGCTGCAGGCCGGCGCCGCGCTGGCCAGCGCCGAACCGTGGGCCTCGATGCCCAACACCGGCAGCTGGTAGCGCCGAGCGCCGAGCGCCGAGCGCCGCTCGTCTCAGCCCGGTCCAGCAGGCAGGCGCCGGAGCTCCGCTTCCAGCTCGGCGATCCGCGTTGCGCCAGGGGCGGCTGCCGTTGAAGGTGCGCGCCTTCCTTGATTTCGCGGTGCCGCGCCTGCGCACTCGCATGCGCGCGGGTGCAGCGGCCTAGGCCTGCTGATTCGTCCGGCGCCGGCGGCCAATCCACGCGCCGGCAAAGTACACCGCGGAGCATGCAACCACCGTCAGTGCGAACTGGACCAAAAGCACGCCCCAGGTTCCGCGGAGCAGGTCGATCGGGCCGCGGCCAGTCGAGATGACCAGGATCGCGACGATTCCGAGAACGGTCATCAACGAAGCGACCACCACCTGCAAGTAAATATTCGCCGGACGGAGCCGCGTCAGCAGCGCAAGTCGCGTCATGTCCCGCGTCCCGCCGATCGACCATGGTCGAGTGCCTGCGCCCAGTCTGCCGTGAGGTCGTCCGGATGCTCAAGGC
>JAYVSX010000364.1:0-4489 GCA_043774975.1 Rubrivivax sp. | reverse complement strand
CTTTGGTGCAGCTCCGGCCAAGGCTGCTGCAGCGCCGGCTTCGGCCGCATCCAAGTAAAGAAGCCAAGCCGTGGATCTTCGCTGGGAGATCCTGGCTGGTTACGGGCCGCTCTTTTGGAGCGGCTTTTTGATGACCGTGCAGCTCACGCTGGTGGCCATTGGCGCCGGGCTGGTGCTGGGTGTCGTGTCCGGCTTGATCAGCACCTCGGCCGACGCACCCCAGCCGCGCTCACCGCTGATGGGCCTGGCGCTGAAGGTGGCACGCGCCGTCACGGCCGCCTACATCACCTTCTTTCGCGGCACGCCCTTGTTTGTGCAGATCCTGCTGGTGCACTTTGCACTGATGCCGGCCCTGATCCACCCCGACTCTGGCTGGCTGCTGGCCGGTGAAGCGGCGCGAACGTTTCGCCAGGAGCACGGTGCCTTCTTTTCGGGCTGTCTGGCGCTGAGCCTGAACGCCGGCGCCTACATCAGCGAGATTTTTCGCGCCGGCATCCAAAGCATCCACCGCGGCCAAACGCAGGCTGCCTACAGCGTCGGCCTGACCCACGCCCAAGCCATGCGTTTCGTGGTGCTGCCGCAGGCCTTCCGGCGCATGGTGCCGGCGCTGGTCAACGAGGGCATCACGCTGATCAAGGACTCGTCCTTGGTGTCGGCCATCGGGCTGGCTGAATTGGCTCTGGCAGCGCGCACGGTGGCGGGCTCGTACGCGCGCTATTGGGAGCCTTACCTGGCCATTTCGGCCATTTACCTGGTGCTGACCTTGATGCTGTCGATGCTGGCCAAGCGACTTGAGGCGCCCGCGCACTTGCGGGGCCGTTGAGGCCCGCTCGCAAGGCTGGTGAATCGCCGGTATCGCTGTTCACCTGTTGCGCAGACGCTTCGCCGGATTGATTTTTTAAGGCTGGATTGAGCCGCAGCCTGGGGAACACCCTAACGGGCACCTAGACTGCGCGCACGCGTTGCTGCCCACCTTTTGACGTGGGCAGAAATGGCATCCCCAACCTCCAAAAGGAATTACATGATCCGCACCCTCATCGTTGCCGCCATCGCCACGCTGGCCACCAGCGCCGCCATGGCCCAGAGCAGCGTCAACATCTATGGCCGCTTCAACGTCACGGTGGAGTCGCAAGACAACAACGGCGTCAAGACCAAGGTTCTGCAGAACAACGCTTCGCGCATTGGTTTCAAAGGCACCGAAGACCTCGGCGGCGGCTTGCGTGCCGGCTTCATCCTGGAGCACGGCTTCAACGCCGACACCGGCCTGCCCACGGGTGCTTTCTGGGGCCGCCAGAGCGAAGTCAACCTGGGCGGGGGTTTTGGCACCATCCGCCTGGGCCGCTTCACCAGCGAGGCCTATTTCGCCACGACCGACTACATCGGCATGCACAACCACGAGACGGGCACTTCCAGCGACGCGCTGTACGCCTACATCGGCCGTGACACCAACAAGGTGGCCTACCGCACGCCCGAATTCGTCAAGGGGCTGACCGTCGAAGCGGCTGTCAGCGCCAACGAAAGCAGCAGCGCCAGAGCCCGCAGCTACGACGTGGCCGCCAATTACCAACTCGGCGCACTGCACCTGGGCTTGGGCTACGAGAAGTTTGGCGCTGCCAAGCAGCTCGCCGTCAGCGGCCTGTATGAAATGGGCGCTTTCACGGTAGGCGGCATGGTGCAACGCGACACCAATGCCTATGGCAACGGCGACCGCACCAACTTCCGCCTGACGGGTGCCTACATGGTGGGCACCAGCGAGTTCCACCTGAATTTGGGCGTAGCCGGTGACTACAGCAAGCAGTCCCAAAGCGGCGCCAAGCAGTTCACCCTGGGCTACAACTACAACCTGAGCAAGCGCACCAAGGTCTACGGCTTCTATACCAAGGTGGATGCCGAGCGCAACACCGGTTACGCCAGCGACTTCAGCTCCCTGGCTGCAGGCGTGCGCCACAACTTCTGATGTCCCGGGCCCCGCGGGGCCCGGTTTCACAGCACAAGCCGACCCTCGAGGTCGGCTTTTTCATGCCGCATGGCCAACACCCAGGCCAACGCTAGCCCCGCGGATGGTGCTTGGCGTGCAGCTGGCGCAAGCGTTCGCGCGCCACATGGGTGTAGATGGTGGTGGTGCCAATGTCTGCATGCCCCAGCAGCATCTGCACCGCCCGCAGGTCAGCCCCGTGGTTCAGCAGGTGCGTGGCAAAGGCGTGGCGCAGCGTGTGGGGTGACAGCGGCACCTGGATGCCCGCCGCCAGCGCATAACGCTTGATCAGGTTCCAGAACATCTGGCGCGACATGCCCTTGGCGTGGCGGGTGACAAACAGGTCGTCACTGGACTGGCCCGCCAGAATCTGCGGCCTGGCCTGCAGCAGATAGCGCTGCAGCCAGGCGTGGGCCTCTTCGCCAAAGGGCACCAGGCGTTCGCGGGCACCTTTGCCCAACACCCTCAGCACCCCTTCATCCAACCCCAGATGAACGGTGCGGCTTTGCACCAGCTCGGTCACCCGCAAGCCGCTGGCGTACATCAGCTCCATCATGGCCTTGTCGCGCAGGCCACGCGGGGTGCTCAGATCAGGCGCCGTCAGCAAGGCTTCGACCTGGGCCTCGGACAGTGTCTTGGGCACACGCAGGGGCTGCCGCGCGGCCAACAGGCGCACCGTGGGATCGGCCTGCACGATGTTCTCGCGCAAGGCCCAGCGGAAGTAGCGCTTGAAGACCGTGAGCCGCCGGTTGGCCGTGGTGGCCCGGCTGGACGCGTGGCGCTGCTGCATGAAGCCCAGCAGGTGGGCTTCACTGCTTTGATCCAGGACCAGGCCGTGTTCGGCCTGCAGCCAGGCGGCGTACAGGCTCAGGTCGCGCCGGTAAGCGGCCAGCGTGAGCGCTGCCAGGCCGTCTTCGATCCACACCGCATCGACGAAACGGTCGATCGAAGCCGCGCTGGGCGGCGCCACGGCTGCGGCCTTACTCCAGCTTCAGTTTCTGATTGACGACGACCTGCTTGTAGACCTCGAGCTCGGCCTTCATTTGCACTGCAAACTGCTCGGGCGTGTTGCCCACGATCAGCGAGCCGGTGTCCTCGATGCGCTTGCGCACGCCGGCGTCTTCCAGCGTCTTCTTCACCGAAGCGGCCACTTTGTCGACCACGTCCTTGGGCGTGCCTTTGGGCGCCAGCACGCCGTAGTAGGCCATGCGGTTCACCGGCTCCAGGCCCACTTCCTTGAAGGTCGGCACATTGGGCAACTGCGCCAAGCGGCCCGGGGCTGCCACCACGATGGGGATGAGGCGCCCGTCCTTGATGAAGGGCAGCGCCGACGGCATGTTGTCGAAGATGATCGTCACCTGGCCGGCCACTGTGTCGTTCAGCGCCGGCCCTGCACCACGATACGGGATGTGGGCCATGAACACGCCCGCCAGGCTCTTGAAGAGTTCGGTCTGCAAGTGGCCGATGCCGCCAGTGCCTGAACTGGCATAGCTGTACTTGCCCGGGTTCTTTTTCAGCTCGGCGATGAAGCTTTTGTAGTCCCGCGCCGGAAAACTGGGGTGCACCGCGATCACGTTGGGCGTGGCTGCAATGTTGATGATGGGCACAAAGTCCACCGCCGGGTCGTAGCCGATTTTCGGGTTGATTGCCGGGTTGGCCGCTGTCGTGGAAACAGTGGCCATGCCCAGCACGTGACCGTCGGGCGTGGCGCGGATCATCTCCAGCGCGCCAATCGAACCACCGCCACCGGCCTTGTTCTCGACCACCACCTGCTGGCCCAGCACGGCGCCCATTTTTTCGCTGACGATGCGCGCGATGATGTCGGTGGTGCCGCCGGGCGCAAAAGGCACGATCAAGCGCACCGGCTTGCTGGGATAGGTCTGAGCTTGCACGCCACTGGACGCAGCCATGGGCAAAGCCAGCGCCGCAGCGCGGATGAAGGTCGAAATTCGCAAGATCGCCATGAAAAATGTCTCCGGTTGAGAAAGGTCAAGGTGCTGCCTGACTGCGGGCCAGGCCCGCCAGCAGTCCAGCCTTCAGTTTTTCGTCGTAGGGCTGATCGCCCATGAATGCCCGCAGCAACGCGTTGAACAGATCATGTCCAGCCGCCACGTCGCCGCGCAGTGTGCCATTGACGGAAAAGAGCATGCCCCGCGTGGGGTCCAGGTCCAGGTTGATGACATCGGCCTTGTGCACCGTTCCGGTCTGGCTGATCAGGTCGGCAAAGCGCCGCATCATGGGCTGCAGAGCAGCCGTGTCGGCTGCTGCGGTGTTGCGCTCGACGCCCTTGTTGAAGGCCTTGACGAACTCCGCCGCCGGCACATCCTGAAGCATGCGCAGTTCCAGGCGCTTGGGGCCGCGTGCTGCCAGCACCTGGGGCAGCGTGGTGCTGCGCTGTGACAAGTAAAGGCCGGCCGCGTAACCTTTGAACCAGGCCACCGACCGAACGCCAGTTCCGTTGAGCTGCAGCTCGGTGCCACCGACCATGGCACGCTTGGCAAAGGCTTGTCCTTC
>JAYVSX010000363.1:0-27846 GCA_043774975.1 Rubrivivax sp. | reverse complement strand
GTGCTCAAGCGCATTGCCGGGGGGCCTTTGGGAGAAAAAGGTGCGTGTGAATTTCCTATCCTCCGACATGGCACGGCGTTTGCGTGCACTCGTCGGTATACCAACCAGTGCACCGAATTGGAACTCGACCGCCCCGCCCCTTTGACGCTTAGCGACTGGACCCGGCATTACGCCGACGGGGCCTCGCCGCGCGGCTTGGTCGACCGATTTGGCAGCCTGGCGGCGGGCGGTTCAGACGACCCGGCCTGGATCAAGCGCGCTGACCAGACCGAGCTGCTGGCGCAGATCGAGTCGCTCGAGGCCCGCGCCGCAGCCTGCCCCGACCGCGCCGCCGCGCTGCACGCCATGCCGCTGTTCGGCGTGCCCTATGCCGTCAAGGACAACATCGACGTCGCCGGCTGGCCCACCACCGCCGCCTGCCCGGCCTTTTCTCATGCGGCAGCCGCCCACTCGAACGTCGTGGCGCGGCTGGCGCGCGCCGGCGCCGTGTGCGTGGGCAAGACCAACCTCGACCAGTTCGCCACCGGCTTGGTGGGCACGCGCTCGCCCTACGGCCAGCCGGCCAGCACCTTCAGCGCGCTGCATATCAGCGGCGGGTCCAGCTCGGGTTCGGCCGTTGTGGTCTCGCGCGGCGAGGTGCCTTTTGCGTTGGGCACCGACACGGCAGGCTCGGGCCGCGTGCCGGCGGGTTTCAACCAAGTCGTCGGCCTGAAACCGACCCCCGGGCGCGTCGGCACTTCAGGCGTCGTGCCGGCCTGCCGCAGCCTGGACTGCGTGTCGATCCTGGCGCTGACCGTGGACGACGCCGCTGCCGTCCTGGCGGTGATCGAGGGCGACGACCCGCTCGATGCCTACAGCGCCTTCAGCCCGGGCCCGCTGGCCTTGCCCGCGGCCTTGCGCATTGGCGTGCCGGCGGCGACCACGCTTTCCGCTGCTTTTGATGCGCCCTGGCAAGCCAGCCTCGAGCGCGCACGGGCGCTGGGCCACTGCATCGTGCCGATCGACTTCTCGCTGCTGTACCGCACCGCCGATCTGCTTTACGCCGGCCCCTGGGTGGCCGAGCGCCACGCCGCCGTGCAGGCCTTGCTTGAAAGCCAACCCGAGGCCTTCGACCCCACCGTGCGCCGCGTCATCGAAGGCGCGCGGCAGTTCTCGGCCACCGACGGCTTCCGCGGCCAGTACGCGCTGCGTGAGGCGCAACGCGACGCCGCCGCGCTGTGGCGGGACGTCGATGTGCTGATGGTGCCCAGCGCGCCCTGCCACCCTACCTTTGCAGAGGTCGACGCCGACCCGGTGGGCGCGAATTCGCAGCTCGGCCGCTACACCAACTTCGTCAACCTGCTGGGCTGGTGCGCGCTGGCCGTGCCTTCGGCCATCACCGGCCAGGGCCTGCCCTTCGGTGTGACCTTCATCGCCCCGGCCAACGCCGACGCCGCCCTGGTGCCGCTGGGCCGAGCATGGCAGCAGGCCAGCGCGCTCAGGCTGGGCGCCACCGACGCCAGCCTGCCGACTTTCGACCACGCAAGCAGTTCGCCGCGCGGTCCCGCCTGCGAGCCGACCTTGCCCATCGCGGTGGTCGGCGCGCACCTGAGCGGCCTGCCGCTGAACAGCCAGCTCACCGAGCGCGGCGCCGTGCTGCGCCACGTCACCCACACGGCACCCGCCTACCGCCTGTTCGCCCTGCCCGGCACCACGCCGCCCAAGCCCGGCATGGTGCGCAAGCCCTCAAACGGTGCATCGATCGCGGTCGAGGTTTGGGACATGCCCCTGCGCCACGTGGGCTCGTTCCTGGCGCTCGTCCCCGCGCCGCTCGGCCTGGGCAGCCTGGAACTGGCTGACGGCAGCCGCGTGCACGGCTTCGTCTGCGAATCGCATGCGGTGGAAGGCGCCACCGACATCACCGACTTCGGCGGCTGGCGCGCCTATCTGGCATCACGAAGCACCGCCGCCCGGTCTTCCTGACAACTTTCCTGAAATCTGTCCTCTCAACCCCCTCGGAGTCACCATGGAACGTCGTGAATTCATCGCCGCCAGTGCAGGCGCCGCATCGCTGATCGCGCTGCCGCAGACCGCCACGGCGCAGGCGCGCCCGAAGGACATGCTGGTGGTGGCCAACGAATTCGGCCCGAACTCGCTGGACATACAGACCATCGGCGCCAACCGGCCGAGCTACGGCGTGAGCTGGCTGTGCTACGACCGGCTGATGACCTACGGCAAGAAGACCCTGCCCGACGGCCGCGTCACCTACGACCGCGACAAGCTGCTGCCCGAGCTGGCCGAGAGCTGGCAGATCGCGCCCGATGGCATGTCGGTGACCTTCAAGCTGCGCAAGAACGCCCAGTTCCACGACGGCACGCCGGTGACGGCCAAGGACGTGAAGTGGAGCTTCGACCGCGCCGTGTCGGTGGGCGGCTTTGCCACCTTTCAGATGGGCGCCGGTTCGCTCGAAAAGCCCGAGCAGTTCGAGGCCGTGGACGAGCACACCTTCCGAGTCAAGTTCCTGCGCAAGGACAAGCTGACGATGAACAACATCGCGGTGCCCGTGCCCTGCGTGTTCAACAGCGAACTGGTCAAGAAGAACGCCACGGCGCAGGACCCCTGGGGCCTGGCCTGGACGCGCAACAACGTGGCCGGCGGCGGCGCCTACAAGGTCGAGGCCTGGCGGTCGGGCCAGGAAATCATCTACGTCCGCAACGACGACTGGAAGTCCGGCCCCCTGCCCAAGCTGCGCCGCATCGTGCAGCGCGAGGTGCCCAACGCCGGCAACCGCCGCGCGCTGCTGGTCAAGGGCGACATCGACATGACCTACGAGATGCCACCCAAGGACTTTGCCGAGATGTCCAAGGAGGGCGGCAACGTCAAGGTGTCGACGATGCCGATCGAGAACGCGCTGCTCTACGTGGGCATGAACGTCAACAAGCCGCCCTTCGACAACCCCATGTTCCGCCAGGCCGTGGCCTACGCCATCCCCTACGACGCCATCCACGAGAACGCGCTCTACGGCCGCGGCGCCAGGATGTACGGCGGCACGAGCCCCGTCAAGACCACCGCCTGGCCGCAGCCCACGCCCTACAGCACCGACATCCCGAAAGCCCGCGCGCTGATGGCGCGCGCCGGCGCCACAGGCGGCTTCGAGACCACGCTCAGCATCGACCTGGGCGGCGCCACCACGGGCGAGCCGGCCGCGCTGCTGATCCAGGAATCGCTGGCGCAGATCGGCATCAAGGTCACGATCAACAAGATCCCCGGCGCCACCTGGCGCGCTGCGCTGCTGAAGAAGGACATGCCGCTGATCTTGAACCGCTTCGGCGGCTGGCTCGACTACCCCGAGTACTTCTTCTACTGGTGCTACCACGGCCAGAACGCCGTCTTCAACACCATGGGTTACCAGAACCCCAAGCTGGACAAGATCATCACCACCGCGCGCTTCGCCGAAAGCAAGCCGGTCTACGACGCCGCCGTGCGCGAGATGATCCAGATCGCCTACGACGAAGTGCCCCGCGTGCCGCTGTTCCAGCCCAGCCAGGACGTGGCCATGGCGAAGAATGTGATGGGCTACATGTACTGGTTCCACCTGCAGCCGGACTACCGGCAGCTGTCCAAGGCATGAGCATGGGCAACCCGTTGGACATCGAAGCCTTCGTCGACGCCCAGAGCGCCATGCTGGGCCTGACGATCACGGCCGAGCAACGGCCCGGCGTGCTGCGCTACATGCAGATGGTGGCGGGCATGGCGCCGCGCGTGATGGACTTCTGCCTGACGCCGGCGGATGAATCGGGCAACACGTTTTCGCCAGTTTCGGTGCCCGTGCCCGCACCAGCGGCAACAGCCGGGGAGGCCCCGTGAGCGGGACCGCAACCGAGCAGGTGCAGGCCGCGCTGGCGCGCATCGCCGCCAGCGAGCCGCGCGTCAACGCCTTCACCGCCGTGCTGGCAGAACGTGCGCTGGCACGCGCTGCGGCGGTCGACGCCAGTGACGCCGACGAGGCCACGCTGCCGCTGCGCGGCCTGCCGTTTGCGGTGAAGAACCTCTTCGACCTGCAGGGCCTGGCGACGTTGGCCGGCTCAATGATCGAAAGCCATGCCGCTCCGGCCACGCGGGACGCCACGCTGGTGCGCCGTCTGGAAGCCGCCGGCGCCGTGTGCGTGGGCGCGCTGAACATGGACGAATACGCCTACGGCTTCACGACCGAGAACACGCACTACGGCGCCACCCGCAACCCGCACGACACCACGCGCATCAGCGGCGGCTCGTCGGGTGGCAGCGCCGCCGCCGTGGCCGCGGGACAGGTGCCGCTGACGCTGGGGTCTGACACCAACGGCTCCATCCGCGTGCCTGCTTCGCTGTGCGGCGTGTTTGGGCTGAAGCCCACCTTCGGCCGCCTGCCGCGCTCGGGCACCTACCCATTTGTGGCCAGCCTGGACCACCTCGGGCCGTTTGCGCGCGACGTGGCGACCCTGGCTGCGGCCTACGACGCCATGCAGGGTGCCGATGCCGATGACCCGGCGCAGGTGCCGCGGCCGATCGAACCCACGCTGGCCTTGCTGGCACGCGGCACCGAGGGCCTGCGCATCGGCGTGCTGGGGGGCTGGTTCCGCAGCATGGCGCAGCCGCCCGCGCTGGCCGCGGTGGACCGCTGCGCCGCCGCGGTGGGTGCCACGCAGCAGGTGCTTTGGCCCGAAGTCGACCGTGCGCGCACTGCCGCCTTTCTCATCACCAACGCCGAGGGCGCGGCGCTGCACCTGCGCGACCTGCAGACCCGCGCCGACGACTTCGACCCCCACACCCGCGACCGTTTCCTCGCCGGCGCCATGCTGCCCGCAGCCTGGGTGCAGCAAGCGCAGCGCGTGCGGCACTGGTTTGCCCGCCAGGTGGCGCAAAGCTTCGCCCAGGTGGACGTGCTGCTGGCCCCGGCCACGCCTTGCACGGCGCCGGCCATCGGCACCGAGTGGATCGAGATCAACGGCAACCGCATGCCGGCCCGCCCCAGCATGGGCCTGCTGACCCAGCCGGTGTCGGCCATCGGCCTGCCCGTGGTCAGCGTGCCGCTGTGGGGGCTGGACCCGGCCGCACCGCATCTGCCCATCGGGGTGCAGGTCATTGCTGCGCCCTGGCGAGAAGACTTGTGCCTGCGCGTGGCGCACGCGCTCCAGGCGGCTGGCGTCGTTTCTGCACCCATCGCCCCCATCGCCCAACCGAACTGAACATGGACATCAACCTGCCCGCCATCCTCGCCGAAGTCAGCGCCGTCTTCGCGCGCTACGAAGACGCGCTGGTGCACAACAAGGTCGACGTGCTGGACGAGCTGTTCTGGACCAGCGAGCACACCGTGCGCTACGGCGTGGCCGAGAACCTGTACGGCATCGAGGCCATCCGCGCCTTTCGCAGCGCCAGGCCGACGCAGGGGCTGATGCGCAGCTTGCGCAACACCGTCATCACGACCTACGGCCGCGACTTCGCCACGGCCATGACCGAGTTCCGCCGCGAGGGCGGCAACAAGCTGGGCCGCCAGAGCCAGACCTGGGCCCGCATGCCCGAAGGCTGGCGCGTGGTGGCAGCGCACGTGAGCCTGATTGATCTGCCTTGATCTGCCTTGACCTGACCGCTTTCCGATCTTCAACAACCGACCCCCGAGGAGCCCCCATGAGCCAAGACCCCCGTTCCACCACCGCCGATGCCTCCCGCCGCCGCCTGCTGGCCGCCGGCGGCCTGGCCGGCGCATCGCTGGCCCTGCCGGGTGCGCTGCGCAGCGCACTCGCCCAGGCGCCGTTCACCGTCGGCATCATCTACGTCGGCCCGCGTGACGACTTCGGCTACAACCAGGCCCACGCCGAGGCAGCGGCGCAGCTGAAGAAGATGCCCGGCGTGAAGCTGGTCGAAGAAGAGAACGTGGCCGAGACGCATGCCGTGCAGAAGAGCATGCAGGGCATGATCTCGCAGGACGGCGCCAAGCTGCTGTTCCCCACCAGCTTCGGCTACTTCGACCCGCACATGCTCGAGGTGGCCAAGAAGAACGCCGGCGCGCGCTTCAGCCACTGCGGCGGCATGTGGACCAAGGGCAAGCACCCCGACAACACCGGCAGCTTCTTCGGCTACATCGACGAGGCGCAATACCTCAACGGCGTGATCGCCGGCCACATGAGCAAGAGCAAGAAGCTCGGCTTCGTGGCCGCCAAGCCGATCCCGCAGGTGCTGCGCAACATCAACGCCTTCACCATGGGCGCGCGTTCGGTCGATCCCAAGATCACCACCACCGCCATCTTCACCGGCGACTGGAGCATGCCGGTCAAGGAAGCCGAGGCCACCAACGGCCTGGCCGATCAGGGCGTGGACGTCTTCACCATGCACGTGGACGGCCCCAAGGTGGTGGTGGAGACCGCCGCCAAGCGCGGCAAGATGGTTTGCGGCTACCACGCCAGCCAGGCCAAGCTGGCCCCGAACGCGTACCTCACCGGGGCCGAGTGGAACTGGCTCACCGCCTACACGTCGATCCTTGAAGCGGCCCGCACCGGCAAGCCACACCCCAACTTCGTGCGCGGCGGGCTGAAGGAAGGCTTCGTTAAAAGCTCGCCCTACGGCGCGATGGTCAGTGAAGGCGCGAAGAAGAACGCCGAGGACGTGCGCAAGAAGATGATGGCCGGCAGCTTCGACATCTTTGCGGGTGAGTTGAAGGACAACACCGGCAAGGTCGTCATCGCCAAGGGCACGACGCTGAAGCAGACCGACCTGACCTTGGAAGGCATGAACTACCTGGTCGAAGGCGTCATCGGCAAGGTCTGAAACCGATCACGCCATGAGCCGCGCCCGCGACACCGCCGAAGCCATCGCGCTGCCCTTGCTGGCCCTGGCCAGCGGGCTGCTGCTGTTCGGCGTGTTCGTGTGGTTCGACGGGCACGACCCGCTGCAGGCGTGGACGCTGCTGTTCCGCGGCGCGTTCGGCGATGCGTTCTCGATCCAGAACACGCTGCAGCGCGCAGCACCGCTGATGTTGACTGCGCTGTGCGTGGCGCTGCCGGCGCGCGCGGGCCTGACCATCATCGGCGGCGAAGGCGCGCTGGTGCTGGGCGGGCTGGCCTGCGCGGCGCTGCCGGTCTTGCTGCCGCTGCCGGGTGGCTCGGCCGGCACCGCCCTGCTGCTGCTGGCCGCCGCGGCGGCCGGCGCGGCCTGGATTGCGCTGGCCGGCTGGCTGCGGCAGTGGCGCGGCGTGAACGAGACCATCTCCAGCCTGCTACTCGGGTACATCGCGATTGCTCTCTTCAAACACATCGTGGAAGGGCCGATGCGCGACCCCGCCAGCCTCAACAAGCCCAGCACGCTGCCGCTGCCGGAAGACCTGCGCATCGGCACCATCGGCGCCTGGAACCTGCTCTCCGACGTGCACTGGGGCCTGGCCTTCGGCGTGGCGCTGTGCCTGCTGGCGGCCTTCTGGCTCAGCGCCACCACGCACGGCTTTGCCACCCGTGTGGTGGGCGGTAACCTGCGCGCTGCGCGGCTGGTGGGGCTGCCGGCCAACCGGCTGATCGTGGTGGCCTGCGCTTTGGGCGGCGCGGCAGCGGGGCTGGCCGGTGGCATTGAGGTGGCGGCGGTGCACACGTCCGCCAACGCGTCGTTGATCGTGGGCCTGGGCTACACCGGCATCCTGGTCAGCTTTGTTGCGCGGCACCACCCGCTGGCCATCATTCCAGTGGCAGTGCTGTTCGGCGGCTTTCTGGCCGCCGGCAGCCTGCTGCAGCGGCGCATGGGTCTGCCGGATGCATCGGTGCAGGTGCTGATGGGCTTCTGCTTCGTGTTCATCCTGGCCAGCGAGGCCTGGCGCGGGCGGCTGGGTGAGCTGTTCGTGCTGCGCAAGCCCGTCGGCGGCGCACCGGCCGGGGTACCGGCATGAGTTCTGGCATCAGTACCGGCATGAGCGAGTTCGCCTGGCTCGACGTGCTGATTGCCGTGCTGGGCGGCGCCATCCGCGTGGGCACGCCGTTTCTCTTCGTCAGCCTGGGCGAGTGCATCACCGAGAAGGCCGGCCGCATCAACCTGGGGCTGGAGGGCGTGCTCGTGTTCAGCGCCATGGCCGGCTTCGCGGGCAGCTACCTCACCGGCCAGTGGTGGCTGGGCGTGCTGCTGGCCGGTTGCAGCGGCGCACTCATCGCCATGCTGCACGGGCTGATCAGCAGCCTGCCACGTGTCAACGACATCGCGGCCGGCATCGCCATCATGCTGCTGGGCGCGGGGCTGGCCTTCTACCTGGGCAAGCCGCTGATCCAGCCGCAGGCGGCGCAGATTCCGGCCCTGGCGCTGGGCGCGTGGTCGGACTCACCCAAGGTCAGCGCGGCGCTGAGCATCAACGCGCTGTTCCCCATCGGCGTGCTGCTGGCCGTGCTGCTGGCCTGGGGTCTGAAGAACACCGGCTGGGGCCTGAAGGTGCGCATGGTGGGCGACAGCGCCGACGCCGCGCGCGCGCTGGGCACCAGCGTCACCGGCGTGCGCGTGGCGGCCACCACCGCGGGCGGCTTCATCGCCGGGCTGGGCGGGGCAAGCCTGAGCCTGCACTACCCCGGCAGCTGGAACGAAGGCCTCAGCAGCGGCCAAGGCCTGATCGCCGTGGCGCTGGTGATCTTTGCGCGTTGGCACCCGGTGAAGTGCCTGTGGGCCGCGCTGCTGTTCGGCGGCGCGGGCGCACTCGGCCCGGCGCTGCAGTCGGTGGGCATCGGCGGCTACTACCACCTGGCCAACGCGGTGCCCTACGTGCTGACGCTGGCCATCCTGATCTGGACCTGTTCGCCGCGGCAGAGCATCCGCGGCGCACCCGCTGAACTGGGAGTATCGAGATGAGTGGTTTGGGTGGCTTGAACAAATCGCCGAATGGCGTGGTCGTGGGACTGGTGCAGTTGCAGCTGCCGGTGGTGGACACACCCGCGCAGCTCAAGGCGCAGGCCGAGCGCATCGGCTGGATGGTCGGCAAGGCGCGCCGCAACCTGGGCACGATGGACCTGGTGGTGTTTCCGGAGTACAGCCTGCACGGCCTGAGCATGAGCACCGCGCCGGAGCTGATGGTCAGCCTCGACGGGCCCGAGGTGGCGCTGTTCAAGGCCGCCTGCACCCAACACAAGATCTGGGGCTGCTTCTCCATCATGGAGTTCAACCCGCACGGCAACCCGTACAACACCGGGCTGATCATCGACGACCAGGGCTTCATCAAGCTCTACTACCGCAAGCTGCACCCGTGGATTCCGGTGGAAGCCTGGGAGCCCGGCAACGTGGGCATCCCCGTGTGCGACGGGCCCAACGGCAGCAAGATCGCGCTGATCATCTGCCACGACGGCATGTTCCCCGAGATGGCGCGCGAAGCCGCCTACAAGGGCGCCGAGATCATCTTGCGCACGGCAGGCTATACGGCGCCCATCCGCCACGCTTGGGCCATCACCAACCAGGCGAATGCGTTTCAAAACCTGGCCATCACCGCCAGCGTGTGCCTGTGCGGCAGCGACGGCAGCTTCGACAGCATGGGCGAAGGCATGTTTTGCAACTTCGACGGCACCGTCATCACGCAAGGTGGCGCGCGGCCCGACGAGATCATCACCGCCGAACTGCGGCCCGACCTGGTGCGCGAGGCGCGAGCCGGCTGGGGCGTGGAGAACAACCTCTACCAGCTTTACCACCGCGGCTACGTGGCCGTGAAGGGCGGCGCGCAGGACTGCCCCTACACCTTCATGCAGGACATGGTGGCCGGCCGCTACAAGCTGCCCTGGGACGCCAGCATCCAGGTGCGCGACGGCACGCCCTGCGGCTTCGACGCACCCACACGCAGCTACCGCGGCCCCGAGCCCAACCCGCTGGAGTGAGCACGCCATGAAGCACATCGCGTCCACGCCCTACCCCTGGCCTTACGACGGCAGCCTGCGGCCGGACAACACAGCGCTCGTCGTCATCGACATGCAGACCGACTTCTGCGGCGTGGGCGGCTACGTGGACAAGATGGGCTACGACCTGTCGATGACCCGCGCACCGATCGCGCCGCTGAAAAAGCTGATGGCCGCCATGCGCGCGCAGGCCTACACCGTGATCCACACCCGCGAAGGCCACCGGCCCGACCTCTCGGACCTGCCGGCCAACAAGCGCTGGCGCTCGCAGCAGATTGGCGCGGGGATCGGAGATCCGGGGCCCTGCGGCCGCATCCTGGTGCGCGGCGAGCCGGGCTGGCAGATCATCGAAGAGCTGGCCCCGCTGCCCGGAGAAATCATCATCGACAAGCCCGGCAAGGGCAGCTTCTGCGCGACCGACCTGGAGCTGATCCTGCGCACCCGCGGCATCGTCAACCTGGTGCTCACCGGCATCACCACCGACGTGTGCGTGCACACCACGATGCGCGAGGCCAACGACCGCGGCTTCGAGTGCCTGATCCTGTCCGACTGCAGCGGCGCCACCGACCGCGGCAACCACGAAGCTGCGCTGAAGATGGTGACCCTGCAGGGCGGCGTGTTCGGCGCGGTGTCGGATTCCAAGGCCGTGTTGGAGGCGATCGGCGCACTGCGGGACGAGCGCTGGGCCGCTCCCGAGCCGGACCGCATCGCCTCGGGGGATCGGCTGACGTACCCGTTGGACGAGGGGCTCCAATGAACGCACTCGCGCTGCAGACCTTCGATCTGAGCAAGCGCTTCGGCAGCTTCACCGCGCTGGACGCGGTGAGCCTGACCGTGCGCCCCGGCACCGTGCACGCGCTGCTGGGCGAAAACGGCGCGGGAAAAAGCACGCTGGTGAAGTGCATCGTGGGCTATCAAAAGCCCGACAGCGGCGCGGTGCTGCTCGATGGCCGCGAGCGGGCCATCGACACGCCCACCGTGGCGCGGGCGCTCGGCATCGGCATGGTCTATCAGCACTTCACCGTGGTGCCGGGCATGACGGTGGCCGAGAACCTGCTCATCGCCAAGGGCGCGCTGCCGGCCGTCATCGACTGGAAGGCGGTGCGCGCCGAACTGCAGGCCTTCATGGCCACGGCGCCCTTCACGCTGGACCTGGACGCCACGCCGCAGGACCTGAGCGCCGGCCAGAAGCAGAAGCTCGAAATCCTCAAGCAGCTGTACCTGAAGCCGCGCCTGCTGATCCTGGACGAGCCCACCAGCGTGCTCACGCCGCAAGAGGCCGACGAGGTGCTGGGCACGCTGCGCGACCGCGCGCACGCCGGCGACTGCAGCGTGGTCATGATCACGCACAAGTTCCGCGAGGTGCTGGCCTTTGCAGACGACGTGACCATCCTGCGCCGCGGCAGACTGGTGGCCAGCCGAGAAGTAGCCGGTGCGCGGCCGACCGAGCTGGCGGCCAGCATGGTGGGCGAAGACCCTGCCGCCCGTGCCGAGGTCAGCGGCGCCGATGCACCGGGCCTGCAGCGCACCGCCAACGCGCCCGGCGAGGCCCGGCTGCAGCTGCGCGGCCTGCGCGTGATGGGCGACCGGGGCGAGATGGCCGTGGCCGGCGTGGACCTGGATGTGCGGGCCGGTGAGATCGTCGGCATCGCCGGTGTCTCGGGCAACGGCCAGCGCGAGCTGATGGAAGCCCTGGCCGGCCAGCGTGAACGCGCCGGCGGCAGCGTGTCGGTGGGTGGCCAACCCTACCGCGCCACGCGGGCGCAGAACCGCCGCCTTCGGGTGCGCGGGCTGCCCGAAGAACCGCTGCGCAACGCCTGCGTGGCCCAGCTCAGCGTGGCCGACAACATGGGTCTGCGCAGTTTTGACGAGGCGCCGCACGCCCGCGCCGGCCTGCGCACGCCGGGCTCGCTGGCCAAGCGCGCGCGTGAGCTGATCGCCAGCTACCGCGTCAAGACGCAGGGCGAGTTCGCGCCCATCGCGTCGCTGTCCGGCGGCAACGTGCAGCGCGCGGTGCTGGCGCGCGAGCTGTCCGACGCGGCGCAGGTGCTGCTGGTCAGCAACCCGGTGTTCGGCCTGGACTTCACGGCCGTGGCCGAGGTGCACGAGCGCCTGGTTGCGGCGCGCAACGGCGGCGCGGCGGTGTTGATGGTCAGCGAAGACCTGGATGAATTGCTGCACGTCGCCGATCGCATCGTCGTGATGAGCGAGGGCAAGCTGGTGCACGAATGCCTGGCCGCCGGCGCCGACCGCCATCACATCGGCCGCTTCATGGGAGGGATGGCGCCCCCAAGCTCGCATCCGCTCGCTACCCCACAAGGGGGCCGTCCGCCAGTGAACCGGCAGAGCCGGCTCCAGGACGGGAAGCTTGATCAAGTCGCATGAACATCCGCGCTCGCCCCTTCGACTTTGCGCTGCAGCCCGGGCACGCCGCGCTGGTCATCATCGACATGCAGCGCGACTTCATCGAGCCCGGCGGCTTCGGCGCCTCGCTGGGCAACGACGTGTCGCTGCTGGAGGCCGCCATCGGTCCTACGCAAATTCTGCTGGCCGCATGGCGCGCCCGCGGCTGGCCGGTGGTGCACACGCGCGAATCGCATGCGTCCGATCTGTCCGACTGCCCGCCGGCCAAGCGTCTGCGCGGCAACCCTGCACTGCGCATCGGCGACGAAGGCCCGATGGGCCGGCTGCTGGTGCGCGGCTCGGCCGGTTGCGAAATCGTGGCTGCGCTGGCGCCACAGCCGCACGAGATCGTGATCGACAAGCCCGGCAAGGGCGCGTTCCACGCCACGTCGCTGCAGCACCAGCTGCGGGCACTGGGTATCAAGCAGCTGGTGTTTGCCGGCGTGACCACCGAGGTTTGCGTGCAGACCACGATGCGCGAAGCCAATGACCGCGGCTACGACAGCCTGCTCGTTGAGGAGGCCACCGCCAGCTACTTCCCGCACTTCAAGGCCGCCACCATCGAGATGATCGTGGCGCAGGGCGGCATCGTCGGCTGGGCCGCGCCACTGGCTGCCGTGCTGGGCGCAATCAACACGCCGGGCACGCTGGGCATTGCGCCCGCCCCGCAGGGCGCGGACTGAGGGGCAAGCATGGGCCGCATCATCCTCAAGCGCCTGCTGGCCGCCCTGCCCAACCTGGTGGGCGTGGTGGTCATCACCTTTCTGCTCACGCGCGCCTTACCTGGTGACCCGGCAGCCTACTTTGCGGGCGGTGCGGCCACGCAGGAAGCGGTCGAGCAGGTGCGCCGCGCGCTGGGGCTGGACAAGCCGCTGCTGCAGCAGTTCTTCATCTACGTCGGCAACCTGGCGCAGGGCGACCTGGGCCAGTCGCTCACCACCGGGCAGCCGGTGCTGAAGGAGTTGCTGCTGCGCCTGCCGGCATCGCTGGAAGTGGTGCTGCTGTCGCTGCTGCTGGCTTGCGCCATCGCCCTGCCCATGGGCGTGATGGCGGCCACCAACCCGGGCTCGTGGGTGGACCAGGTCTCGCGCCTGATCACCACCGCCGGTGTGTCGCTGCCGACCTTCTTCACCGGTCTGCTGCTGGCCTATGTCTTCTACTTCCTGCTCGGCTGGGCGCCCTCGCCGCTGGGGCGGTTGGACCCGGTGTACTCGCCACCGCCCACCGTCACGGGCCTCTACCTCATCGACGCCGCGCTGACCGGCGACGGCGCGCTGTGGTGGGCCTGCGCCGCGCAGCTGGTGCTGCCGGTGCTGACCATGACGATCTTCGTGCTGGCCCCCATCGCCCGCATGACACGGGCTTCGATGATCGCCGTGCTGTCGGCCGACTTCGTGCGCACGGCGCGCGCCAGCGGGTTGTCGCAGACCACCGTGCTGGTGCGCTACGCGCTGCGCAATGCGCTGCTGCCGGTGGTGACCACGCTGGGCATGGTCTTCGGTTTCATGATCGGCTCGTCGGTTGTCATCGAGAAGGTCTTCGGCTGGCCCGGCGTGGGCAGCTACGCCATCGACGCGCTGACGGCCAGCGATTACGCGCCCGTGCAGGGCTTCGTGCTGACGATGGGCATCCTGTTCGTGCTGCTGAACCTGCTGATCGACCTGCTCTACGTGCTGATCGACCCGCGCGTGACCATCGAGTCGTAAAGCCATGGCCACCGACACCCTCGTTACTCAGCCGCCCACCGCGTCGGCACCGATGAGCACCGGCGGCCACCTGCGCCACGTGCTGACGGAAAACCCCGTCACGCTGCTGGCCACGGGCATGTTCCTGCTGCTGGTGGTACTGGCGCTGTTCGGGCCCTGGCTGGTGCCTTTCGACCCGCTGGCCAGCAAGGCCACGGCGGCGCTGCAACCGCCCAACGGCACGCACTGGTTCGGCACCGACGCGCTGGGCCGCGACATCTTCTCGCGCGTGATCGTGGCGACCCGGCTGGACCTGGGCATCGCCTTCAGCGCGGTGGCCATGTCCTTCGTCATCGGCATGCCGCTGGGGCTGGCGGCAGGCTTCTTCGGCGGCTGGTGGGACCGTATCGTGTCGCGCCTGGCGGACACCATCATGGCCTTCCCGCTGTTCGTGCTGGCCATGGGCATCGTGGCCGCGCTGGGCAACACGGTGGGCAACATCATCCTGGCCACCGCCGTCATCAACCTGCCCTTCTACATCCGGGTGGCACGCGCCGAGGCCAACGTGCGCCGCAGCGTCGGCTGGGTCGAGGCGGCGCGCCTGTCGGGCAACAGCGACTGGCGCATCGTGGCCATGCACATCTTCCCCAACGCGCTGCCGCCGGCCATGGTGCAGGTCAGCCTGAACATGGGCTGGGCCATCCTCAACGCCGCGGGCCTGAGCTTCATCGGCCTGGGCGTGCGCGCCCCGGCGCCGGAGTGGGGCATTCTGGTGGCCGAGGGCGCGGCCTTCATCGTCAGCGGCGAGTGGTGGGTGAGCTTCTTCCCCGGCGCGATGCTGATGCTGGCGGTGTTCACGTTCAATTTGCTCGGTGATGCGCTGCGCGACATCTTCGACCCTCGGAGGAGGACGTGACGAAATCGGCGCCGGGCCGCCCCAAGCCGATTTCGATCCCCTTGGGGGATCGGGCGGCGTACTCGCCGGCCGAGGGGCTGTCATGACGCAGCCCCCGCTTCTGGAAGTGCGCGACTTCGGCCTGGAGTTCCGCACCCGCGGCGGCACGGTGCAGGCGCTGCAGGGCATCAACCTGCGCCTGCACAAGGGCGAGATCGTCGGGCTGGTGGGCGAGAGCGGCTCGGGCAAGTCGGTGCTGAGCTACGCCATGCTGGGCATCAGCGACCGCGCCGCGCGCGTCACCGGCGGCAGTGCGGTGTTCGGCGGGCTGGACCTGCTGAAGGCCGACGAGCGCACGCTGGCCGACCTGCGCGGGCGCGAGATCTCGATGATCTTCCAGAGCCCGCGCACGGCGCTCAACCCCATTCGCGCAGTAGGCCAGCAGATCGAGGACGTGCTGCGCCGCCACGCCGCAGTGGGCTCGGGACATGGGCCCGACCTGGGCACCAGCCTGAAGCAGCGCGCCGTACAGGCGCTGCGCGAAGTGGCCATCGCCGACCCCGAGCGGCGCGTGCACGCTTATCCCTTTGAACTCTCAGGCGGCATGTGCCAGCGCGTGATGATCGCCCTGGCCCTGGCCTGCCGGCCGGGGCTGCTGATCGCCGACGAGCCCACCACCGGGCTGGACGTGACGACGCAGGCCGCCGTGATGGACCTCATCACCGGCCTGGCGCGCGAACGCCAGATGGCCACGCTGTTCATCACCCACGACCTGGCGCTGGCCGCCGACTACTGCGACCGCATCGTCGTCATGCACGCCGGCCACGCGGTCGAAAGCGCGCCGACCCGGGCGCTGTTCGGCAGTGCCCGCCACCCCTACACCGCGCGGCTGATGAGCTCCACGCCCGGGGCCTTGAGCACCATCGCCAGCCTGCTGCCCGTGCCCGGCAACCTGCCCGACCTGAAGCGCAGCGACCTGCCGGCCTGCCGCTTCGCCGAGCGCTGCGAGCGTGCCGACGAGCGCTGCCGCAGCGAGCGCCCGGTGCTTGATGCGGCAGCCGACCATGCCGTGGCCTGCTGGCACCCGATGCAGGCAGCTCGCCTTGCCCCCTCTCCCGCTTGCGGGAGAGGGCTGGGGTGAGGGCCATGGAACTGGCGCCGACCCCACCCTCACCCCAACCAACTCCCGCCCTGGCGGGAGCGGGAGCAAGGCCGCTTTTGCAGGTCGAAAGCCTGAGCAAGCGCTTCCCGGTCGTGGGCCGGCGCGGCGCGCAGTTGCATGCCGTAGACGATGTGGCGCTCAGCATCGCCGCCGGCCAGAGCCTGGGCCTGGTGGGCGAATCGGGCTGCGGCAAGTCGACCCTGGTGCGGGTGCTGGCGCGCCTGCTCGACACCACCGAGGGCCGCATCTTCTTCGACGGCACGGACCTGGCCGCCATCCCCGCGGCGGGCTTTGCGCGGCTGCCACAACGCGCCGCCATCCAGATGGTGTTTCAGGACCCCACCGACAGCCTGAACCCGCGCTACACCGCCTTCGAGACCATCGCCGAACCGCTGGCCCTGCTGACCGGCCAGCGCGGCGCCCAGGCCGCCGCGCGCGTGGCCGAGGTGGCGGCCCAGGTCGGCCTGCCGCCGGAGCTGCTGTCGCGCTTTCCGCACCAGTTGTCGGGCGGGCAGAAGGCCCGCGTCGGCATTGCGCGCGCGCTGGCGGTGCGGCCGCGGCTCTTGATCCTGGACGAACCCACCGCCGCGCTCGACGTGTCGGTGCAGGCCGTCGTGCTGCAACTGCTGGACCGCCTGCGCAGCGAACTGGGCCTGAGCTACCTGTTCGTTTCGCACGACCTCAACGTCGTGCGCCTGCTCACCGACCGGGTGGCCGTGATGTACCTGGGCAAGATCGTCGAGCAGGGCCCGTCGGAAGCCGTCTTCCGCCAGCCGCGGCACCCCTACACCCGCGCGCTGGTCTCGGCCATCCCGGGGCAGGGCCCGCGCGTCAAGCTCAGCGGCGAGATCTCCAGCCCCATCGACCCGCCCATGCACGCCTGCCGCTTTGCCAGCCGCTGCCCGCAGGTGCAGGACCGCTGCTTGCGCGAAGCCCCGCAGCTGGCTGGCAGCCCGCAGGCCGTGGCCTGTCACTTCGCCCTCTGAATGCGGGTCGACGGCGAGCGGACCCCGGGCTGACTACCATCGTGGCCATGGTCGGCACCGTCACCCCCGAGCGCGTCAACCTGGCCGAGCAGGTCTACGCGCAGCTCAAGGCCCAGCTGCACGACTTTGCGCTCGTGCCTGGCGACCGCTTCTCCGAGGCCGAACTCGGTGAGCGCCTGGGCGTCAGCCGCACGCCGGTGCGCGAGGCGCTCTTCAGGCTGCGCAACGAAGGCTTTCTTGGCGTCAACGCCAAGTCCGGATGGTTCGTGCGGCCCATCGACTTCGGCCGCCTCGAAGAGCTCTACGATTTGCGCGTGCTGCTCGAACAGTCCAGCGTGGCGCGCCTGTGCGCCTGCCCTGACGACATGCCACTGCTGGATGAATTGAAAGCCGTCTGGCTGGTGCCCGTCGCCGAGCGTCTGGCCGACGGGCGCGAGGTCGGCGCGCTGGACGAACAGTTCCACGCCAGCCTGGTGCGCGCTGCGGGCAACGCCGAGATCGCCCGCGTGCATGGCGACGTGACCGAGCGCATCCGCATCGTGCGGCGCCTGGACTTCACGCGCGCCGACCGCATCGACGCCACCTACGCCGAACACGCCAAGATCCTGCGCGCCGTCATCCAGCGCAAGGCCGAGCAGGCGCAACTGCTGCTGAAGACGCACATCGAGCAGAGCAAGGCCGAGGTGCGCAAGATCACCTTGGCCACCCTGCACGACGCTCGGGTACGGTAGCCCTCCCCGGTTGGAGCGCACCATGCTCGTCTTTCGTCAGCTGCTGGACGCCACCTCGCCCCCCTACGTCTACCTGCTGGGCGACAGCCACAGCGGCGAGGCCTTGATCCTCGACCCCGTGCTCGAGCAGGTCCGTGCAAACCCGCCGCGCTACTCAGTGCCAACCAAGTCACCGAGAGTTTTCGACTATTTCTGGTCAGCACACAGGGCGTGTTGACCAACGGCCCATCACCCTACAAACCGCAGTTGGACGCGCCCGAGTGGGCTGCGATGGGGCGCGCTGGCAAGGCGCGACGACGCTGCGGGCTCATGCCCGCGAGGAGGAGCAACGCGGCCAGCGTGCGCCAGCGCGGCTCAGTCGGGTGCGTAGCGCTCTCACCCAAAAGGTGAGGCCGATCGTGGCCACGATCGTCAGTGTTCATGCGGCCTGGCCCGCGGGTACAAGCGGTCAACTGCGGTTTGTAGGGTCACTCCACCGTGACACTCTTAGCCAGGTTGCGCGGCTTGTCTACATCCGTGCCCCGCGCACACGCCGTGTGATACGCCAGCAGCTGCAGCGGCACCACATGCAGGATGGGTGACAAGGCGCCGTAGTGCTCGGGCATGCGGATCACATGCACGCCGGTTTCGCTTTCGATGCGTGTGTCGTCGTCGGCAAAGACATACAGCTCGCCGCCGCGGGCGCGCACTTCCTGCAAGTTGCTTTTCAGCTTTTCCAGCAGCGCGTCGTTGGGGGCCACGGTGACCACCGGCATGTCGGCCGTCACCAGCGCCAGCGGGCCGTGTTTCAGTTCGCCTGCCGGGTAAGCCTCGGCGTGGATGTAGCTGATTTCCTTGAGCTTGAGCGCACCTTCCAGCGCAATCGGGTAGTGCAGACCACGGCCCAGGAAGAGTGCGTTTTCCTTGCGTGCGAAGTCTTCGCTCCAGGCAATGATCTGCGGCTCCAGCGCCAGCACGCTTTGCAGCGCCACGGGCAGGTGGCGCAGGGCCTTCAGGTGAGCGGCTTCCTGCTCGTCACTGAGCCGGCCACGCACCTGGGCCAGGGCCAGTGTCAGCAGGTACAGGCCGGCCAACTGCGTGGTGAAGGCCTTGGTGCTGGCCACGCCGATTTCCACGCCGGCGCGCGTGATGTAGGCCATTTCACATTCGCGCACCATGGCGCTGGTGGCCACGTTGCAGATGGTCAGCGTGTGCTTCATGCCCAGGCTGCGGGCGTGTTTCAGCGCGGCCAGGGTGTCGGCGGTTTCGCCGCTTTGGCTGATGGTGACCACCAGCGTGCGCGGGTCGGGCACGCTGTCGCGGTAGCGGTATTCACTGGCCACTTCTACCGTGGTGGGAATGGCCGCGATGCTTTCCAGCCAATAGCGCGCGGTGCTGCCGCTGTAGTAGCTGGTGCCACAGGCCAGGATCAACACACGGTCGATGTCTTTGAAGATGCGGTGGGCGCCGTCACCAAACAGCTCGGGGCTGATTCGCTCAACCCCCTCTAGGGTGTCGGCCAGCGCGCGCGGCTGCTCGAAGATTTCTTTCTGCATGTAGTGCCGGTAGGGGCCCAGTTCGGCCGCGCCGCTGTGGGCGTGCACGGTGCGCACGGTGCGTTCAACGTTTTGGTAGCGGCCATTGGCGTCTTGGCTGCTGATCCAGTAACGGCCCAGCTGCAGGTCAACCACGTCACCCTCTTCCAGGTAGACGATCTGGCTGGTCACGCCGGCCAGGGCCATGGCGTCGCTGGCCAGGAAGTTTTCGCCGGCGCCTTGTTCACCCACGCCCAGCACCAGCGGTGAGCCGTGGCGGGCACCCACCACGCGCAGCGGCTCGTCGCGGCAGAAAACGGCAATGGCGTAGGCCCCGCGCAGGCGTGGCAAGGCGGCTTGCACGGCTTCGAGCAAGTTGCCGTCGTACAGGCTGTGCACCAGGTGGGCAATGACCTCGGTGTCGGTCTGGCTGGAAAACACATAGCCACGCTGGCGCAGTTCGGCACGCAGCTCGTCGTGGTTTTCGATGATTCCGTTGTGCACCAAGGCAATGCGCCCGCTGGCGGCCTCACCGGTGGCTTCACTGGCGCCCGGGCCGGCCGAAAAGTGCGGGTGGGCGTTGTGCACCGCTGGCGCGCCGTGGGTGGCCCAGCGGGTGTGGGCAATGCCGATGGTGGAAGCAATGCCGTCGGCCGCCACGCTGGCTTCCAGCTCAGCCACCCTTGAGGTGCTGCGGGCGCGCCTGAGGCCACCGTCCTGGTGCACCGCCACGCCGCACGAGTCGTAACCGCGGTACTCCAGGCGCTTCAGACCCTGCAGCAGGATGGGAACGATGTTGCGGTTGCTGACGGCGCCGACGATGCCACACATGGGTTGGGTCCTTTGGGTTCTGGGGTGGCGGATGCTAGGCCAACCGGTTTGGTTTTTTCAGTCAATTTTTACGGTTTTTGTGACCGATTTCGTCGTCATTACGGATACATGAAATATTTGCTTTAAATGATCTCCATGGAGACTGATAATTTCTTCATGAATCTCGATGCCACCGACATTCGCCTGCTTGAACTGCTGCAAGCCGACGCCTCGCTGTCCAACCAAGACTTGGCCGAACGCGCCCACACCTCACCCGCCACCGCCCTGCGCCGGGTTCGGCGCCTGGTCGATGAAGGGGTTATCGAACGCCGCGTGGCACTTCTGAACCCCGACCGGCTGGGCCAGGGCCTGACGGCGCTGGTGGAAATCACGCTCGACCGCCAAGGCGCCGAGCACCTGCAAGCCTTTGAAGACCGTGCGGTGGCTGAAGTGGCGGTGCAGCAGTGCTACCGCGTGTCACCCGGCCCCGACTTCATGCTGGTGCTGCACGTGGCCCACATGGCGGGCTATCACGCGCTGGTGCAGCGCCTGTTCACGCAGGACGCCAATGTGCGCAACGTGAAGGCGTTTTTCAGCGTCAAGCGGGGCAAGTTTGACCCGCGCTTGGTGATTGCCGCCGCAGGACCCTGAATTCACCTGGGCCGCCGGCCTGGCGGCTCAGAGCCGCCTCAAGCCTGCTTCAAAACCGCCAAGCCCTTGAGGTACTCGCCTTCAGGAAACTCCATCGTGGTGGGATGGTCGTTAGCCCCTTCCAGGCGCTGCAGGATGGCGCCGTTGGCCGGTGCATCGGCGGCTGCGCCGGCCACGATCTTGTGGAACAGGTCGGCGCTGATGCCGCCACTGCAACTGAAGGTCAGCAACAGGCCACCGGGCGACAGCAGCTTGAAGGCCAGCCGGTTGATGTCCTTGTAGGCCCGTGCGGCACGTTCGGCGTGGGCTGCGGTGGGCGCAAACTTGGGCGGGTCGAGCACGATCGCGTCAAAGCGGCGGCCGGCTTCCAGGCTGGCGCGCAGGTAGGTGTTGACGTCGGCGTCCAGGCAGGCGCTGGCGGCCACATCAAAACCGTTGAGCTGCACATGGGCTTGCACCTTTTCCAGCGCCGGGCCTGAAGAGTCCACACTGGTCACGCGCTCAGCGCCACCGGCCAAGGCCGCCACCGTGAAGCCGCCGGTGTAGCAAAAACAGTTGAGCACGTCTTTCAAGGCCAGCTGTTGCACCCAGCGCGCAAAGGCGGCGCGGTTGTCGCGCTGGTCCAGGTAAAAGCCGGTCTTGTGGCCCTGGGCTACGTCCAGGGTCAGCTGCCATTGGTGTTCGCTGATCTGCACCTGGGTGTCGCCGCTGCCATGCAGCCAACCGGTCAGCGCGGGCAGGCCTTCCAGTTCACGCACGTTGGCGTCCGAGCGCTCGTACAGCCGGGCTGCACCGGTGGCGGCCATCAAGGCAGCCGCCAGCGTTTCCTTCCAGCGCTCAGAGCCGGCGGAGGAAAACTGCACGCTCAGCGTGTCGGCATAGCGGTCCACCACCAGGCCGGGCAGGCCGTCGGCTTCGCCATGGACGAGCCGAACGCCGCTGCTGTGGATGGGCAGGCGCTGGCGCAGCGCCACCGCACGCTGAATGCGGCGCTGCAGGAAGGCCGCGTCGATGCGCTCGTCTTCAACGAAGCTCCAGACCCGCACCCGAATGCTGCTGCTGGGGCTGTAGGCGCCCCAGGCCAGGAAGTGGCCGTCGCTGGACTCCACGCGCACGGTCTCACCGGGGTCGGCCTTGCCGCGCGCCACGCTGCCCGCAAACACCCATGGGTGGCGGCGCAGCAGCGAACGCTCTTTGCCGGGCGCCAAACGAATCGACTTCATGCTGCGGGCTTGCGCTTGGCGCGCGGGTGGGCGGCGTCGTAGACCTTGGCCAGGTGCTGGTGGTCAAGCTTGGTGTAGACCTGGGTGGTGCTGATGCTGGCGTGGCCCAGCAGCTCTTGCACCGCACGCAAGTCACCACTGCTTTGCAGCAGGTGGCTGGCGTAGCTGTGGCGCAGCATGTGCGGATGCACCCGCGTCGGCAGCCCCGAGGCCAGGGCTTGCGACTGCAGCCGCAGGCGCAGTTGGTTGGGCGACAGGCGGGTGCCGCGCTGGCTGACAAAAAGCGCCGCCTCGGCCGGCAGCGCCAAGGTGGGCCGCTGCAGCAACCAAGTCTGCAGGGCCAGCAGCGCTTGTGAGCCGACCGGCACGCTGCGGCGTTTGCCGCCCTTGCCCAGCACGTGCGCGGTGCCGTCGGGCACGTCCACCCAGCCGCGCGCCGTTGAACTGGCCTGCAGGTCCAGGCCCATCAGTTCGCCGATGCGCAAGCCGCAGCCGTAAAGCAGCTCGGTGATGGCGTGGTCACGCGCGGCCAAGGCCGGCTTGCCGTTTTCGGTGTGGTGCTCGGCCAGCGCCACGGCCTGTTGCACCGACAAGGCCTTGGGCAAGGGCTTGGCAGCCTTGGGCGGGCGCACGCCTTCCACCGGGTTGGACTTGACCAGCGCTTGCTGGCCCCACCAGCGGTACAGCCCGCGCCAGGCCGCCAGCGCAATGGCAATGCTGCGCGGTGCCAGGCCCCGGTGGCGCAATTGCGCCACCCAGCTGCGGATGTGGTGCGTCTGTGCGGCGCGCAGCTCGACACCCGCCGCCTGCGCCGAGGCCTGCAAGCGCAGCAAGGCTTCGGTGTACATGGCCACGGTGCGCGCGGCCAAGCGGCGCTCCACCGTCAGGTGCTGCAAGAAGCGGGTGATCTCTGCAGCCGGTTCGGTCATCAACGGAAAGCTCAGGCCAGGTCAGCCCAGATCAGCCCAGCACACGCAGCCGCGACAAGGCCGCGCTGGCCACGTCGCCAATGCGCATCAGGAAGTCGGTGCCCATGTCAGCCGAGTAGCGCGTCGGGTCGGGCGACCCCAGCACCAGCAGGCCAAAACAGCTGTCGCCCTGGCGCAGCGGCAGCATGGCCATCGACATCACGGTGCTGGCGTCGTCGAGCCAACGTGCCGCCTCAAAGCCCGCATTGACGCCGCAGTAGGGCATGGTCAGGCTGGCGCTGAAGCTCTTGGCATCGTCGCTGACTTCTTGGGCAAAGGCCAGGTCGTCGTAGACCGGGCCAATGTTCCACAGGCGCAATGCGGCCTGCGGGATCATGAACTCGTGCTTCAGCGATTCAACGATGCGCACCGGCAGCTGCGCCGGGTCGGCCGTGACCAGCAAGCGCCGCGTGGTGCGGTGCAGGCGGTCGGCGATGGCCAGGTTTTCCTGGCCATGGCGAATCATCTCGACGATGCGCATCTCCAGGCCCTTGATGCGTTCGCGCAGCATTTCCATCTGCCGCTCTTGCAAGGACACGGCGCGCTGGCCGTGCGGGCTGGTCAGCTGAATGGCCGACAGCAGCTCGGCGTGGCGTTCAAAAAACCCGGGCGTGTTGGCCAGGTAGTTGGCGATGTCGGCTTCGGTGATGCCTTGCACACCGGCAGAGCCAGGGGGGTTGTTCACAGTTCGATTTCTCCTTCAAAGACGGTTTGTGCAGGGCCAGTCATCAGCACGTGGGCCTGGTCGTCAGGCCATTCGATCAGCAGGTCGCCGCCGCGGGTGTGGACTTCCACCTGGCGGTCCAGCCAGCCCAGGCGAATGCCGGCCACCACCGCCGCGCAAGCGCCGGTGCCGCAGGCCAGGGTTTCGCCAGCGTCACGCTCAAAAACGCGCAATCTGACTTCGCTGCGGCTGAGCGGCTGCACAAAGCCGACATTGACCTTGCGTGCAAATCGCGGGTGGCTCTCAACGCGCGGCCCCAGGCCCGCCACGTCGGCGCTGTCCAGGTCAGCCACCCGAATGACCGCATGCGGGTTGCCCATCGACAGCACGGCCAGTTCCTGGTCCAGCAGCGGCCACAACTCAAAGCCGCCACAAGGGCGTGGCTTCAGCCCATGACCGTCAAACGGAATGCGGGCGTGATCAAAGACCGGCCGGCTCATGTCGACGGTCACGCGCCCGTCGTCGCGCAGCCGCAGCTCAAGCACGTTGTTGACGGTTTCCACGCGCACGGTGGTCTTGTCGGTCAGGCCGCGGCTGTGCACGTAGCGCACAAAACACCGCGCACCATTGCCGCAGTGCTCGACCTCGTCGCCACTGGCGCCGTTGAAGATGCGGTAGGAGAAGTCCACGCCAGGCGTGGTGCTGCGCTCCACGGCCAGGATCTGGTCGGCGCCCACACCCAAGCGCCGGTCGCCCAAGATGCGCAGCTGCTCGGGCGTGAGATCAATGCGCTCACGCGTGCCGTCGAGCACGACAAAGTCGTTGCCCGCGCCTTGCATCTTGGTGAACGACAGCCGCATGCGGCGGATTATCGGCTGCGCGCCGACGGGTCAGCTGACAGGCGGGTCAGCTGACGGATCAGCTGTCATACAGCGAAGGCTCACCCGGCGGGCGCGTCTTGAAACGCTTGTGTACCCACAGGTACTGCGCCGGGCAGCGGCGAATCTCTTGTTCGATCCAGCGGTTCATGCGCGCGGCGTCGGCCTGGGCGTCGTCGGTGGGCCAATCGGTCCAGGGCGGCAGGAAGCGCACGCGCCAGCCTTGCCCGCCTGGCAGGGTCTCGGCCACCACCGGCTGCACCAGCATGTTCAAGCTGCGGGCCAGGCGCGACGGCGCCAGCAAGGTGGCCGCCTGCTGGCCAAAAAAGGGCACGAAGGCCGCATCGCGCAGGCCAAAGTCCATGTCGCTCGGGTTGAAGAAGGCGCTGCCGCGTTTGATGGCCCGCACCAGCGGCAGCGCGCTTTGCTGACGCGCGAACATCTGTGCCCGGCCAAAGCGGCCGCGGCCCTGCTTCAACGCCTGGTCCAGCACGGCATTGCTTTGCGCGGTGTAGACGTTGCACACCATGCGGGTCTGAAAGAGCTGCGTCGCCGCGCCGGCCACGTCCACGGCCAGGAAATGCGGCACCAGCCACATCACCGGGCGCTGGCTGGTCTGGGCCAGGTGCACGTCACCTTCAACCTGGATCAGGGACTTGAGCCGCGCAGGGCTGGCGTACCAGAGCAACGCGCGCTCCAACAGGCTGCGGGCCAGCCATTGAAAGTGCTCTTGGACGAGCTGTTGACGCTGAGGCAAGGTCAACTCGGGCAGGCACAACTGCACGTTGCGCAAGGCCACGTTGCGGCGTTCGTGTGCCCAGCGATGCAACACCCGCCCAAAAACACGGCCCCAGGCGGCCTGCCAGCTGAGTGGCCAGATGTGCAGCATCCACACCAGCATCAAAAGACCACGCGCCAGCACGGCATCCAAGACGGCCTTCACGGCGTGCGGCATTTCATGGTGGTTGCGGCTCGCAGGTCCAGGGTCGGGGTGTTCACGGGAGTACCTTCGTGCTGCGCACTTCGGAATTCGCGCTTGGGGCGGCCCGGCGCGCTCATCCGCCTGACTCCGTGGAACGGGGCTGCTTGTAGCGGTGGTAACCCCACAGGTATTGAGCAGGTTTGCGAGCGATGATCGATTCCATGCTGCGGTTGATGGCGGTCGCCGCCGCAACCGACCAAGCCTCTTCGCTCAAGCCGGCTCGGGCGGGCAAGGGCGCCGCCATCGCTTCGACTTCGACGCGGTAGCCGGCCCCGCGCGGCAACCGTTCTGCCCAGATCAGCAACACCGTTGCATCGGCTTGATGGGCCAACCGAGACACCAACGTCATGGTGTAGGCCGGTTGACCAAAAAACGGCGCCCACACCCCCAGCCCCTTTGGCGGAACCTGGTCGGGCAAGATGCCCAGGCTTTGGCCCTGGCGCAAGGCCCGCATCAGTTGCCGCACGCCGGCCACATTGGCAGGGGCGGTGACCAAGCCTGGGCGGTGGCGGGCGGTCAACTCCACCTCACGCAACCAAGGCTGACGGGCAGGCCGGTAGAGCGCCGTCAGCGGCTGGCGACCCCCAAAGCGCTGCGCGTAGGCCTGGCCGCAGACCTCAAAGCTGCCCATGTGCGGCGTCAGCAGAATCAGGCCGCAGCCTCGGTCCATGGCTTGGGTGATCAGCTCAGCACCCTGCCAACTGACCGGGTCGTCGATCGGCTGGCCTTGCGGCCGCAGCCACAGGCGCGGCAGCTCCGTCACCAGTTTTCCCGCCTCGGCAACCGAGGCCCGGCGCTGGGCAGGTGTCACCCCAGCCAAGGCTGCATTGGCCCGCAGGCGTGCACGGTAACTGGGTGAAGCCCCATACACCACCCAGCCCAAGACCGCGCCCACAGCGTGCAAAAAGCGCAGAGATCGCCGGGACAGCCAGCTCAGCAAAAGGGCCATGGTTCGTATAATTGGCGCATCGCCGAGTTAAAGGACAACTTGCGGGGCGATCAGCGGGGCGAGGACAGCGTTGACCATGGTTGACGATACCGAGCACCGCCGGGCTGATGGGGCTGGCTGTTGTGGCCACACGTCGGTTCAACAAAACCGCTAAAGCGTTCGCCGCGACTCCAGATTTTCTGAACAGCGACGACGCAAGGTCAGTCATTGTTATCAACTGGAGCTCCACCCGTGGCGAACGACTTCCTCTTTACATCCGAATCCGTCTCTGAAGGCCACCCCGACAAGGTTGCCGACCAGATTTCAGACGCCATCCTCGATGCCATCATCAAACAAGACCCACGCAGCCGCGTCGCTGCCGAGACCTTGTGCAACACCGGCTTGGTGGTGCTGGCCGGCGAAATCACCACCAATGCGCACGTCGACTACATCCAGGTGGCGCGCGACACCATCAAGCGCATCGGCTACGACAACACCGAATACGGCATCGACTACAAGGGTTGCGCCGTCATGGTCTGCTACGACAAGCAGTCCAACGACATTGCCCAGGGTGTGGACCACGCCAGCGACGACCACCTGAACACCGGCGCCGGTGACCAGGGCCTGATGTTCGGCTACGCCTGCGACGAAACGCCCGAGCTGATGCCCGCGCCCATTTACTACGCGCACCGGCTGGTCGAACGCCAAGCGCAGTTGCGCAAGGACGGCCGCCTGCCGTTTCTGCGCCCCGACGCCAAGAGCCAGGTGACGATGCGCTACGTGGACGGCAAGCCGCACAGCATCGACACCGTGGTGCTGAGCAGCCAGCACGCGCCCGAGTACAGCCTGGGCCACAGGATGACCGACGCCTTCTACGAGGCGGTGCGCGAAGAGATCATCAAGCCGGTGCTACCCAAGGAATGGCTGACGGCCGACACCAAGTACCTGATCAACCCCACCGGCCGCTTTGTGGTGGGCGGCCCGCAGGGTGATTGCGGCCTGACCGGGCGCAAGATCATCGTCGACACCTACGGCGGCGCATGCCCGCACGGTGGCGGCGCCTTCAGCGGCAAGGACCCCAGCAAGGTCGACCGCTCGGCCGCCTACGCCGCCCGCTACGTGGCCAAAAACGTGGTGGCTGCCGGGCTGGCGCGTCAGTGCCAGGTGCAGGTGGCCTATGCGATTGGCGTGGCCAAGCCGATGAACATCACGGTCTACACCGAAGGCACGGGCGTGATGAGCGACGACAAGCTCAGCGCTTTGGTAGCCGAGACCTTTGACCTGCGGCCCAAGGGCATCATCATGATGCTGGACCTGCTGCGCCCGATCTACGAAAAGACCGCCGCCTACGGCCACTTCGGCCGCGAAGAGCCGGAATTCACCTGGGAACGCACAGATCGAGCCGCGTTGCTGCGCAATGCAGCAGGCCTGAAAGGCTAAGCCGCGAAGCGCTTGCTGAGGGCAGCGGCCGGCTTGACATCACGGGCGTCGGGCCGGGCTGCGAGACGGTAG
>JAYVSX010000362.1:0-3956 GCA_043774975.1 Rubrivivax sp. | reverse complement strand
GCCACCGCCGCGCAGGCCGAAGCGGTCAGCTATTTCGTGCCCTACGACGGCCAAGGCAACGTGCTGGTGTTTGACGCCAGCAGCGGCACTGGCGGCTGGGTCGGCAGCATCGACCAAACGCCCGATCCGCTGGTCGCCGTGCCCTTGTCCTTCGTCTCGGTGGTGCTGTTCACCGCCGATCAGTTGGCACAGACGATCACCGGGACCTTTGAATTCACCACCACCGATCTGCTCAGCAGCCTGGTCGGCGAATTGACGGGCAGCTATGCCGAAGCCGACATCCTGAGCAACGGCGGCCAATTCAGCGTCAACTACAACGTGCTGGGCGGCACCGGGCAATTTGCGCGCGCCACTGGCTTTGGCTTGTCATTTGTGGACTTCAACCCACGCTCGGCGGGCGACAACTACGCTGAGAGCGGCTTGCTGTTGTTTGAGGTGCCCGCGCCGGCGCCCGTGGCGCTGGTGGCCCTGGGCCTGTGGGGCCTGGCGCTGCAGCGGCGGGCTGTGCGGGCGCGCTGATCCAGGCGGCGCAAGGGGCGCAAGAGGCGCAAGGTTGTTCAGCGGCGTCAGCCGCCAGGCAGCGTCGGTCGGTAAACTGCAGGGCATGAGCATGCCCATCGACAACAACGCGACGCAGGTCGCGTTGAACAGCGCACCGAACAGCGCACCGAGCCACGCCACGAGCAGCGCCCCCTACGACGCCACCGTCAAGCAAAAGTCACAGGCCAAGACTTCGCGCATCCCCATCAAGGTGGTGGCGGCCGAGGTTCTGAAAAAACCCGAGTGGATCCGCGTCAAGGCCGGCAGCCCCAGCACGCGTTTTTACGAGATCAAGCAGGTGTTGCGTGAGCAAGGCCTGCACACGGTGTGCGAAGAGGCCAGTTGCCCCAACATCGGCGAGTGTTTTGGCAAGGGCACGGCCACTTTCATGATCATGGGCGACAAGTGCACCCGCCGTTGCCCGTTTTGCGATGTGGGCCATGGCCGCCCCGACCCCTTGGATGCCGACGAGCCCACCAAGCTGGCGCAAACCATTGCGGCGCTGAAGCTGCAATACGTGGTGATCACCAGCGTGGACCGCGACGACCTGCGCGACGGTGGCGCGGCGCACTTTGTCAGCTGCATCCGCAAAACACGCGAGCTGTCGCCGCAAACGCGCATTGAAATCCTGGTGCCCGATTTCCGTGGGCGCATGGACCGCGCGCTGGACATCCTGAAGGCCGCGCCGCCCGACGTGATGAACCACAACCTGGAAACCGCGCCGCGTCTGTACAAAGAGGCCCGCCCGGGGTCGGACTACGCCTTCAGCCTGAACCTGCTCAAGCGTTTCAAGGAGGCGGTGCCGGGTGTGCCCACCAAGAGCGGCCTGATGGTCGGGCTGGGTGAAACCGACGAAGAAATCCTGGCCGTGATGCGCGACATGCGCGAGCACCAGATCGACATGCTGACCATTGGCCAGTACCTTTCGCCCAGCGGCCATCACCTGCCGGTGCGCCGTTATGTGCACCCCGACACCTTCAAGATGTTCGAGCGCGAAGCCGCCGCCATGGGCTTCACCCACGCCGCCGTGGGTGCCATGGTGCGCAGCAGTTACCACGCTGACCAGCAGGCCCACGCGGCGGGTTTGGCGGGTGCGTTGGGCTGACCTCATGGGTGCTGCATGAAAACGCGCAGAACGACGCCATCGGTCTTCAGATTCCTCGGCGGCCTGTGGCTGTCTTTCTGGGCCTGCGCCGTGCTGGCGCAAAGCCCTGTGGTGGTCCATCACATTGGCCCTTTCACGGGCGTGCTGGCTGCGTCCAACAAAGAAGCCATCGACGGCGCACAACTTTTCCTGTCGGGCTTTAATTCGCGCGGCGGGATAAAAGGGCGCCAAGTGCAGCTCAAGACGCTGGATGACGGCCAGGACCCCAAACGAAGCAAGGCGCTCTTTGATGACCTGATCGTCGGCGGGCAGCTGCTGGCCTTGCTGATGCCGCGCACCACGCCGTCGTTTGAAGCACTGTTGCCGGGCGTGTCTCAACACGGTGTGCCGGTGATCGGGCCGCAAACGGGCGGTTCCTTTGTCAACCAGCCGCCCCGGCGCGAGGTCTTCACCTTGCGGGCCAGCTACCAACGCGAAGCCGAGGTGGCCATTCGGCTGCAGCACTCGATCGGGCAGCGCACCTTTGGCGTTTTGTTGGCCGACGATGTGTTTGGCAGCGACACCATGCTGGGCATCGAGCGCACCTTGAAGGATCTGAAGCTTCAGCCCGTGGGCGTTGCCAAGGTTGACAACCGCAAACCCGATGTCTCGGCGGCGATTCGGGATTTGGCCGCCAAGGCGCCGCAGGTGGTGCTTTTGATCGTGTCCAGCAAAGCGGCGTCGGACTTCGTCAAGGGCTACCGCGCCAGTGGCGCCAGTGGCACTAGCGTGACTTTCATTTCACTGTCCAACACCAGCAACAACGACTACGTCAAAGCCTTGGGCAACCAGGCCCGTGGCGCCATCGTCATGCAGGTTTTGCCCTCGCCTTTTTCAAGTGCCACGCCACTGGCGCGCGAGTATTCGGCGGCCTCCGCCAAGGTTCAACTGCCACTGTCCTACGCCGGTCTGTATGGCTTTGCCAGTGCCAAGTTGTTGAGCCTGGGTCTGGTGCGTGCCAGTCGCAGCGCGGACGCTGCAGGTCAGCGCGACATCACCCGTGCAGGCCTGGTGCAGGCCATGGAGTCCTTGGGCGAAGTTGACCTGGGCGGCTTTCGTGTGCGCTACGGCCCGGGCGAACGGTTGGGTTCCAATTTTGTTGACGCCACCATCATCACGCACGACGGGCGATTCCTGCGCTGAGCGACGGCCCGTGACACCGCACTTCCCCACGCTGCCCCAAGCGCAACTGCATGCCTTGCTGCGCGCCATGCCCAAGGCCGAGCTGCACATCCACATTGAAGGCTCATTGGAGCCCGAGCTGATCTTTGCGTTGGCCCAGCGTAATGGCGTGGCCATGGCTTACCGCAGTGTCGAGGCCCTGCGGGCGGCCTACGCCTTCACCGATCTGCAGAGCTTTCTGGACATCTACTACGCCGGGGCCAGTGTGCTGCTGCACGAGCAGGACTTCTTTGACATGGCCTGGGCCTATTTGGTGCGCGCCAAGGCCGATGGCGTGGTGCGTGCCGAACTCTTCTTTGATCCCCAGACCCACACCGAACGTGGTGTGCCAATGGCGGTGGTGGTGCAGGGCCTGGCGCGGGCCTGCGCTCAGGCGCAACGTGAGCTGGGCATCAGCGCCGCGCTGATCCTGTGCTTTCTGCGCCACCTGTCCGAGGCTTCGGCCATGGCGACGCTGGAGCAGGCCTTGCCGTATCGACAGCACTTCATTGGCGTGGGTTTGGACAGCAGCGAAAAAGGTCATCCGCCCGAAAAATTTTCCCGCGTTTTTGCGCGCAGCCAGCAACTGGGCTTGCACCTGGTGGCGCACGCCGGCGAAGAAGGCCCACCGGCCTACATCTGGAGCGCACTGGACGTTTTGAAGGTGCAGCGCATCGACCACGGCGTGCGCTGCGTCGAAGACCCTGCGCTGGTGCAGCGGCTGGCAGCGCAGCAGACGCCGTTGACGGTGTGCCCGCTGTCGAACGTGAAACTGTGCGTCTTCAAGCAGATGGCCGACCACAACCTGCCGGCACTGCTGGACGCAGGCCTGTGCGTCACCATCAACAGTGACGACCCGGCCTACTTTGGTGGTTACCTGCAGCAGAACTTTGTCGAGACCTTTGACGCGCTGCCTGCTCTGGGCACGCGCCAAGCCTATGCCTTGGCACGCAACAGCCTGCAGGCCAGTTTTGCCACGCCGGCCGAAAAACAAGGCTGGCTCGCCGCCCTGGACGAGACCTTCAACCGACTGCCAGTCTGAGAGTGTGAGAGTCTTTCAGCCATGCCCGCTCGACACGCCCAAAGGGCCCCGCTCGTCGTTGCAAATGCT
>JAYVSX010000361.1:0-6789 GCA_043774975.1 Rubrivivax sp. | reverse complement strand
CAAGGGGTTACGTGAGAACGTAACTCCTTTTTTTACGTCCGCAATATCAGACACCTGTCTGATGTCCACCGGGTCCGGCGGCGCTCAAGGACCTTGGTCCACGTGTAAAGCGCCACATGGTTTGAGGCGTCACGTCAGATGGTTTGCTGCCTCAAACCATCTGACGTATTTGTAACAGAGGCTGGGTCTGGCTGAGCGCCTCTCAGGCGCGAATGCACCACATGATGGCCACATTTCGAGGCCGGGTCTCTGTGCCACCAGTCGGGTCAGAGCTGACGGTGACAACCAAGCCACGATCGGTTCCTCTTACCTGCCCACTGGGCCCGCTTGGGTTGAATCCAGCCCCATCGTCCGTTCGGATGCCGTGTGTGTGTGCCTTGAGTGAATCAACCTGAGTCGAACCAAAGACACGGCTGGAATCCAACCCACGCCCATCGTCCCAGCCGCGCAAAAATTCGCCGCGCAGGTCTGGTACAGAAAAGGTGGTTGTCCCGTCCCCGGCGCCCCAGATGGTGCCGATGGCAGCGAAGAGCCCAGCGAAGCCGGTTCGACTCACCGCCTGCCCGTTGCACTTGAGCCAACCGGTGGGCACCGCCGTCATGGCGAACTGCTGGATGGCACCAGGCGGCACGCGCTGCCGGAGCAGCTCATTGATGGCTGCCAGCAGTTGCGTGTTGCTCGGCTTGGCCAGCGCGATGCCAGCGCCGGTGATGACGTTGCAGATCTCTTCCTGGACCGCGTTGGTCCAGTCGTCGGTCACGATCGTGGCGGGCGTGCCAACGCTGGGGTCGCCTTCGGTGAACAGGTTCCCGGGCGCCGCAGCTGGGCCGTCAATTCGATGCATGTTTCAAGCTCCTTTAAAGCTCATGTGGCGTAGGCGAAAAGTAGATTGGTGTGAGCCGGCTTGAGGCGGTTGAACTGGCACTCCAGCACTTCATTGCTCCAAGCTCGCAAAGGCTCGCCAACAGCACCAGAACCAACTCTGAAAGGCGTGATACCCACGGTAGCCGGCACGTTGACGCGCCAGGTGTGAGCCCACCCGTCGCCGGTGAAGGAAATGCCGGCCGAAGTCGCTGCGCCAGCGCTGGCAAATTCATCGACAGTGACGGCGTAGCCAAGCCGCGCAGCCAGCTGCACGAAGAACAGCTTTGACTGCCCGCCAACACTCGTCAGACGGCCCTCCAAAGCAGCCCTTCTTTCCGCCACCGTTTGCCCTAGGGTGACACACGGATCAGGCAGCCCGACAACCCGCTCCCAGTCGCCCAGTAGTTCGGTCGTGGTCGCGGGGTCAGTCTCTGCCAGCAGCTGCGCAGCGCGCGCATCCAAGCGGCTCATTTCGGCCGCAAGCGCACGCATGACAGCGGCCAACACGGAGCCTGCCTCAATGGCCCACACCTCACCTTGTGGCAGCAGGCCGTTCAGGCCCTGCGCGTAGTCGTCTTGCGTGGCCACAACCAGGCCGAAGCGCTGCCTCAACTCTTCAAGCATGGGTAGGTCCCAGATCAGGTAGGCTTCGCCGTACAAAAGCGAATAGCCGTCCTCGCTGACGATGAAGATGTGGTCCAGGCTGCTCATTGGGAAGCACAGTGGCTCACTCGGTTGAAACGACCGAAGTGGTCTGCGTCGTCACCGACCCAAAGATGGCACTGCCGCCGAACGTGGGCAGCGTTCGAACCGAGACTCGTGCGCGCAAGCGAATGTCAGCAGTAGCCGCCGAGTTGTCCACGACCGTGACCGAGCCACCAAGCCCATAGTGCACCGAGTCCGGAATGCCCGGCTCGCCATCCACCATAACACTGCGCTGGACTTCGTTGGCGACCAGCGCTCCGATCTGAATCCAGGAGCCGTTGTTCAGAGAGCGCTCAAGGATGACGGTCGCAGAGCCTGCGGCGCCGTTGATCGCCCCAGTGTTGGACGCGCACCGGTAATACAGCGAGAAGGCGTAGCTGAGCACGATGCTCTTGGGCCCGCCGTTGGTGGAGTACGGGCCAAGAATCACAGAGGCCGTCGCGCTGGTGTCCGTGGTCTGGATGGAACTCTTGAGCAGGCCAGCGGACAAGGTGCCACCGAAGTACGCGGCCCCATTGGTCTTCAGGTAGTAGACCGCGTTGGATTCGGTGCACGTATCCAGGTCAGCCGAGTACGGGCCATACCACTCGATGAACTGAGACGATGAGCCGAAAGGCGCCCCCGTCACCTTCATGAAGGCACCGGTCTTCACCACCGAGCGGCCAGCGGTCACATCGAGCCGGTAGCTGTCTGAGGCGTTGCGAATAAGGCCCGCAGTGAGCGTACCCACGTTGGCGCTGATGGCGCTCAGCTGCGGCACGCTCAACTTGCCGGCGGCAATCGACGCGTCGCCTATTCGCGCCGCCGGCACGATGAGCGTCGCCACGCCGTCAACAAGGCCCAACACCATCAGGTTAGCCGGATCAGCGTTCAAGTCGGAGTTCGGGACAAACAACAACTTCGACGCGTCCAGCAGGATTTGCGATTCACCCGCATCACCAGCCGCCGTGGCCGCCAGGCCGATTGCCGCATAGACCTTTTTGCCGTCGGTGCGTGTAGCCGACACCTTGAACACGTTCTGGGCCGACAGCCCGTCGGGGCCAGCCACTGCGGTCTGCAGGTTGACCACCTGGGCCGTAAGGCTGCCCGTAGCAGCCACTGTGGCGTTGTAGGACGCCGCCGCCGCCGCTGCAGAACCACTCGCCGAGCTGGCGCTGGTGGCCGCGCTGCCGCTGCTCACTGAGGCGCTGCTTGCGGCGGTATCCGCCGACAACTTTGACGTGTTCGCAGCCGATGCCGCAGTCGACGCGACTCCTGCTGAAGTGGCCGCGCTTGATGCAGAGTTTGAAGCCGCTGTGGCGCTGCTGCCAGCTGCATTTGAAGAGGTTGCAGCAATACCTGCCTGTGTGGTCGCCGTGGCCGCCGAAGCGGCAGAGTTGCTCGCCGACACCGACGAGCTCGCGGCGGCCGTGGCAGCAGCAGTTGCCGAACCGTCCGCGTCACCCGCAGCCGCCGCGGCCAGGCCAGCTTGCGTGCTTGCGACCGCGGCCGACCCTGCCGCTGTGGTGGCCGACTGCGCCGCGTTCGTTGCGCTGGTGCTGGCGCTGGCCGCTGCGGTTTGTGCATCCACGCGGCGCTGCTCTGCTGACGACGCGCTGGTGGCCGCGGCTGTGGCAGATGAAGTGGCGCTGCCTGCCGAAGTGATAGCCGCCGTCGCAGCCCCGCCGGCAGCCGATGCGGCCTGCGTGGCCACGGTGGCCTGTGTGGTTGCAGTCGAAGCCGAGCCTGAAGCGCTGGTGGCAGAACCAGCAGCCTGCGCGGCTGAGGTCGACGCGCTGCCTTGCGCCGTCTGCGCTTGCGTGAGCGCGCTTGCTGAATCGTTGGCGCTGGTCAGCGCCTGGCCAGCGCTCACGGTTGCAGCGTTGCTCGCGGCCACAGCGTTGGTCTGCGCGGCGACGGCGTTGTTGGCGCTTGTCGCTGCGTTGGCCGCGCTCACGGCCGCCGCAGCGGTGCTGCCAAAGGTGGACGTCAGGCCAGCCACCTGGTCCGTCAGGCCGCCCACTCGGTCTATGTTGTCGATGCGCCCACGCAACGTCGCCGTCAGCTGATCGGGGCCAAGAAGACCCGTCAACGCTGCAACCAAGACACCAGGGTCGATGACCCCGCCGCCACCACCGCCACCCAGCAAGATGGACTGGACCATCGCACCCACGCTGCCCACCGGGTAGGTGACCGACGTGTTGAAGGCCACCATGCCCGCGCCGTGGTCACCACGCGTGGCGTCCAGCAAGTCGGCCAGGAACGCCACCACCTCGCGCCGCACCCGAACGCGCAGGCGCTGACCCGTGGGGTCATCGGTCAGACCAATGCCATCGTCTTCGGTCAGGCGGCGCACTTGGCTCATCTTCAGACCCAGGTGATGGTGCCCAGCACCGGCATCTGGCCAGCACCGTGCGCCACATCGGCACTCGGCGCGCTCAGAACGTGGTTGCTCTCGCCTGCGGCCACGCTGATGGCCTCGCGCAGCTTGCTGACGAGGATGGTGCCGCCCGGTTTGGCCTCGCGCTTGAGCAGATCAATCAGCTCAGCTTCTGCCGCCGTGCGTACGGCCAGCGTGTTGGGCGTCAGGGCTATGGTCATGTTCAGCGCCACGGCCGTGGGCGCCAGCACCGTCACAGCGGCGGTCACCGGCTTGCGGTCGCCGATGTAGGTTTGCACTGCAGCCACCTCGGTCGAATCGGGGATGAAGCCAACGTCGTTGTCGCGCACGAAGCGCACCACCACCGTCCCCACGCCACCTTCCAATGGGTAAACCCAGGCGCGCGTCACGCCGGGCACCTCCAAGGCCCAAGCCACATAGTCGGCCGCGGCGCCGCCCATCGGCGGCTGCTGGATGCGCGCCAGCACGCGCGCACGCAGCCCATCATCGGCTTCACGGTCTGCGCCTTGCGACAGCCCGCCCGCCGCCACCACCGCAGAGCCCAGCACACCAGGCACAGGTTCAGCGAACGACATTTGGGTGCCCGCGCCAGCGTTGCCCGCTGCGCCAGCAACGTCAGCCACGACAGCAACGCTCGCGGCACCAGATACCAGCGTGGCATCGGCGCTCACCGTGTAGGTGGCTGCGTCGCTGCGCTGCAGCCGCGCACCTGCGGGCACCACGGCACCAGTGGAACCGGTCACCGCCACCAGGCCTTCAGCAAACGACGCAGGCACCCGCAGCACGCCCCAAATGCCCGCGTATCGGTCCAGGAACACCGTCTCGGCCGTGTCCACCATCAGCTGCTCGGCCAGCCACTGCAGGTAGGCGTACAGCGAGTGCATGGCACCACCATGCACGCGGGCAAACACGTTGAGGTTGCTGCGGCGCAGGCGCGCGTCCGTGCCCGGCAGTTCGGCCTCGATGTCGGCCGCGGCGCGGTCAATCAGCTCGGCCAGGGTGGGTCTTGCAAGCGGCATCAGTCGCCCTTCCAGAACAGTTCAAAGCGGAATCGGGCCAGCGGTTGCGCGCTGCGCGTCACCACCAGCTGCAGCGCCAGCACAGCCTGGCCAGGCGCGGGCTGCAGTGCATCGGCGGTGACGTTGACGCTGCGCGCCACACCGTCTTCCACCAGCCAGCGCAGCGCCTCACGGGCGTACTCTTCGGCGCGCCGCAGCGCGGAATCCAGCCGCTTCTCACGCGACAGCAGCCACAGGCGCGAGCCGATCAGGTCGCCCTCCACCACAGGGAAAGCATCACCCCACCAGCCACGCCGACCCAGCGCCGCATTGGGAAGAACGTCGTCGGGCTCTGCACGCCGGTGCGTGAACAGGCTGATCAGCACAGCCGTCTGCAGGCCGTCGTCGTTGGCCAGCGACGGGCTGGCCACCTGCCAGTCGCCGAAGCTGCCCTTCCAGATGCTTGCAACGTCGCCCATCACATCGCCGTGTCAGGCGGCGCGCTGGCGCCATGCTTGTGCGGATTGAAGGCGGCACGCATGCCTGCCATCGTCTTGGCGCCGCCCTGGTCGGCCACGTTGCCGGCCGCGCTGATGCTGGCGCCGCTACTGATGTCGCCTGTCACTTGCAATGCACCCGTGATCTCCACCAGCGGGGTCACCAGGCGCACCTTGGTCGACGCGGTCACCTCAACGGTGCCGCCGCGCTTGAGCACGATCTTGTCGCCCTCGTCGGTGTAGATGGCCACCTCACCGGCCGTCAGCCCTTTCAGCCGGTACCGGCGGTCATCCACGGCGATGATCAGCACGTGGTCTCGGTTGCCGGCCACGCTGGCGGCCACAGCCTCGGCACCCGGGTGCGGGTGCGCCGTGAAGCCGTAGTTCTGGAAGCGCTCCACGTCTTCACGCACCTCGTCGGCCAGCAGGCTCACCTGCAGGCTCTGCAGCTGGGTGTTGTCGCGCACCAGCAGCACCAGGGCGCGGCCCATCATCAGCGCCAGGCGCTGGCGGATGGGGTTCAGAGCGTGCTGAAGGCCGCGCATCAGTTGGCCCCTGCGGGTTGCGGCTTCGGCAAATCCCAAAACTTGCCGGCCTCTGTCTTGTTCTTGATGGCCAGGACAGTGAACGCATCGGCCCGTGTCATGGTCAGCGTGGCCGTGGTGCCGTCGTCTTCCAGGGAGTACTCCACCGCGGAGATGAGCAGTTCTTCGTCTTCGATCATCAACGGTGGCACCGTCACCGGCACCAGTGTGTTGGGCTCCCACAATCCATGCTCGTGAGACCAGCCCTGCACCTGGCACTCAATCTCAGTGGACCGTGCGGCACGTACGTTGGCTTCCCACTCGACGCGCTGCCTAAGCGTCCCCGCCAGGTCGGGCGAGTCGTTGGTGAACAGCATGGGCCGGTAGCGGCTGACGCCAGCGTCCTTTGCCGTGGTGCGAATCTGCGACACCTGCGCGCCACTGAAAAAGTCAGACCCCGGGGCCTGCCCCTTGGCAATGTAGACGCTGAAGCGGTCGCGCATGTCGCGCTTGGCGCGTGCGGTCAATACGTTAGCCCCCAGCAGCAGCGCAGTGGGTGAACGGCGAACTCCGGCGCGCGTGATCACCAGCGCGCCGCGGCCATCGCTCACCAGCAGCAGCGCACGAATGCGCGCCGCACGCTCAATGGCTTCGAACACCGTTTCGCCTTCCTGCAGGGCGAAACTGCTGAGCGCCTTGCCTGTGTCCACCTCTGCACGCACGCGAATGCCGAACGGGTCGCACAGATCTTGAGCAATGCGCTCAATCTTTTGGCCCTTCCACTGCCCCGGCTTGCGCACCGCACTGCAATCGACCAGGTC
>JAYVSX010000360.1:0-16035 GCA_043774975.1 Rubrivivax sp. | reverse complement strand
CAACGAAAAATCTTTGAACCCCAATTTGTAGTGGAGCGTTTGATTTCTGAATCGAATGAAATCAAGCACTTAGACCACTTTGGTGTCGAACTCGGGAGGCCAAGTTACCGACCCTTTCAGCCTTCGGCGCGCGACAGTGCACAACGCAGCAAGGATGGCGACTCGAAGAGGCTCGTGCAGATTGCCTGCAGAGCAAAATTCAGCCTTACTTTCGCTGAAGTCTCGCTGAAGCCCGCAGACGGCGATATTGCATGACCGTCGCGTTGCACAGGCACTCCGCCTGAGACGGCTGCGGCCAAACCCAAACGCGCTTTGGCGTGGCTAAGCGACGCAGAAGAGGCGCTGCTGGCGCGATTCAAGAGCACCTTGCCTCTGGGGGCGAGGAAACCCGAATCAGCAGCCCACGCTTGAGCTTACGGAGAAACGGTGAACCCGCGAATTAGGCGCATACCGCCGACCGCCAGCACCATGAATCCACCATACAGCTTCAACCTTTCGGCGAAACGGCACATTCGAACCAACGGCATCAGATATCTACCGCCTAAAACACAGCAACGAACCCAGCGTATGCCCATACCCTGGGTCCTGGAGGCTCAGGACGAGAATAGACCGGCACCATCAAAGTTGTTGAGGCCGCCTGCAAGTGTGGTTGTGGACACATCCGCCACCACCAGCTCAGGGGTCTGCCACTGCGGCAAAGGCTCAACGGTCACTGGGCTGGAAAAATCAATTTGCTGCATTTTTTCGCTCCTCAAAAGTGAATTCAACGTTTCTTCGATTGGTTCACACGACAGAATGACCAATCCAAAATCGATGCTACACGAAGATGAGAGGATCGATGCAAGATGTAGACCCCCCTTTGTTTCAGTCTGCCCACTGCAGCATGGCAGCCCACGCTGGTCTTAGGCGATCAGGCATGGCGTGACAAAAATTCGGCTGCAGCAAGAGTGCGCAAGAAGTGTTGCGGCCATAGGAAAGCAGGGCTGGTATCCACTCCCTTCGGCGCAACTACCTGCTTTGCACACTCTTTGAAGCGCTCGGCATCAATCCATTCGCTGACGATGGGGTGGTGTGCCAAGCGTTCAACTTCTGAGAGCAATTCGCCTCTGCAGCTCTGCAGGCGTTGACGCAGGTCGGCAGATTGCTGCCCCCTGTTGTTGGAATCAAGTACCGGGGCCGGCAGCAGGTCGCGCATCGAGACGCGAACCAGGCCGCGCCGCCTGCCCTGCGCCCAAAACAACTCATCTGGCAAGCGCCAGCACAGCTCAATGAGTCTGCGGTCCCGTGTTGGGTCACACACGTTGAAGCCATGGGAACGACCCAACTCGTTCCAGGCCGACGCACCGTTCTCCACGCCTCCAAGCAGAGTCAGCCGAAACGCAACCACCGCGGCAGGGGTCATTCTGGTAAAGGTTGGGTCGTGGCCGGCTGCGCGCATCGCCGATGCCAGGCCGACGTCCCTTTCCAGCCCTGGGTTTATCAGGGAATAACCATGCCAAGCAGGCTCAGCAGGCGCACGCTTGAGAACCTGTTTTAACCCCCACCAGGCCGGGCGCAGCGCTGGTTTGAGCAAACGTTCGGTTGCTGCCTGAATCACACCGAAGCTCCCGCCACGCAACTCAGCCCAAACTCTGGCCGCCTGCAAGTACCTTGCCCGTGGCCACAGACTGCCACTGCCCGTGTAGGACACCGCGCTGTTGCCCGCTTGACCGATCAGTAAAACCTCAGCGTCACTCAAAGCAGCTTGACGCGCAATGTCGAGCAGCCAAAACCAGTTGCCCGCGGCGTGCGAAGGGACGGTCGTCATGTCAAGCCACTGTCGAATGCCCTCAAGGGGCGACACATGCGTGGTGCGGCAAGACACCAAATCTACGTTTCCTACAAACTGGGCGGTGGCCGTCGCCAGACCCCACTCGTCCGTATTCCGCATGGGGTGATCAGCGGTTGCGTCAAAGCTGGGCCTTTGCACATAGGCGGTCAGGCGTTGGCCTCGTTTGGCCAGCATGGGCGCAGCCAGCGCCACAACAGAACCGGAGTCCAGGCCGCCGCTGAGCGTGGCTGCCACCTTGTGGTCGGCACGGGGAAGCACCGCGTGCACCGACTCTTGATAGGCGCTTACAAAGCGCTGCTGAAGTTGTGGGAGATCTTCGCGCCATAGTGGCGCCAAGGACTCAGGGCGCCACCAGCGTTTCAATTCGATACGCCCGCTCTGCGCGACCATCAGGTGCCCTGCAGGAAGTGCATGCACATTCTGAAAAGCGGTACCAGACGGGTGAGCCGAGTCGACAAAAACCGTCAGCAAGCCAGCCATCCAACGCGGATCAGGCCTTTTGTGCACCGGCCCTGCCGCCAGCAAAACTGGCATGCTCGAAGCGAAGAGCACCCGGCTGCCGTTTGACCACCAAAAGAGAGAGCTGATGCCAGTTGCATCGCGCGCCAGCACCAGGCGGCGGTTGCCAGCGTCCCACAGCGCAAAAGCCCAGTCTCCGTTCAACCGGTCAACACAATCGAGACCAAATCTTCGATAGGCGGCCATCACGACGGAGGCGTCGCTCAAGGGTTGTTTTGCTTGGCGGCGTTCAGCAACGCCCCGCTGATCCGCCATGCCCAGCTCTGCCTCTAGTTCATGCCGATGATCCAGCCTGCCTGCAAAGGCCAGCCAAAGGTGATCTTGACGTTCAATGCAAGAAGAAGGAGTAACGTGGTCAGGCCGTCGTTCGCACAGTCCCAAGCTCACGCCATCGCCATGTTCGGCAACGATGGCGAGCCCACGATCGCGCACAACAGAAAGCTGGGCGGCCTTTTTACCCATGACCAGCATGCAGGCGCGACGCTCATCGTTCGAGGAACGGTCTGAATGGTCGCAGTCGCCAAAAAGGCCGTTCATGGCCCTGGGCCCCGAGCGGCCGCCAGCACCAAAACAAGGGTGCAAAAAGTCACGGCGGGGCGCCCATGAGCCAGGGCAGTACAAACGCACCGCTCTATCTGAATAAATCCGGAAATCAACGCTGTCCTCTACAAGAACCTAACCATCAGTAGGTTGGGTGAATTTTTTGGCGTTTGGGCACCAGCCTTGATGGTCAAACAATTCTTGGCGCCCGCCACGCCAGCCTCAGCCTTTGCGCCACCCTGGCACAGCATATAGCACCGCCAAACGCTGGGTGCTATCGTCAACATTGCACGGTTCTCAGTGAACAACTGCAGCATTGACGCGCTGGAGCTTGGCTCAGACTTCGACAGTCAGCCGATACTCAGTTGCTCGTGGTTCACGCAGGTGCGAACCGCCAGTTCCCACTTAGTTCTTACCCATTGCGCTATGCCAACAGACGCCTTCATTTCCCGGCCCGTCCGACGCATTTCAGGGCTGTTCTTGCTCTGTGCTTTGGCAGCCTGCGGTGAGCAGTCAACCGACTCCCTGGTGGCGTCGGGCAAAGAATTCAGCGACAAGAAGGATCACGCTGCGGCGTTGATTCAGCTGAAGGCTGCTGTGCAAAAGTCACCGGACAAACCTGATTTGCGCTTGTTGCTGGGTAAGGCCTTGCTCGCCGTTGGGGACATTTCAGGTGCTGAACTGGAGTTCGCGCGCGCTCTGGAAGCAAAACTGCCGCCCAGCCAGGTGCTGCCCTTTTTGGCCAAAACCCAGGTGCTGCAAGGCGACTACAAAAAACTGGTCTACAACCACGGCGCCACCGTGTTGCCCGAGCCTGCAGCCCAAGCAGAGTTCCAGACCCAATTGGCCAAGGCCTGGGGTGAGTTGAGCGACCGGGTCAAAGCAGAGGCCCGCATTGAAGCGGCGCTTGCAGCGGTGCCAGAGTACGGGCCAGCCATGCTGCTTCGTGCACGCTTGCTGGCGGGGAAAAAACAGCAGGCGGAAGCTGCCAAATTGGTCGACGGAGTCCTGGCCAAGAACGACAAGGACCATGAGGCTTGGCAACTGCGAGGTGAGCTCCACCGTTTCAGCGGCCAAACAGGCCTGGCAGAAGAAGCTTTTCGCAAGGCGCTGACGTTGGACAAAGGGTTCATTCCTGCCCACCAGGCACTGGTTGCAATTCATTTGCTCAAATCGGACCTGTCGGGTGCGCGGCAGCAAGCGGACAAACTGCGAGCGCTGGCTCCATTGCATCCCATGACGGCTTATGTTGACGCCAACGTAGCCTTCGCGGCTGGCGAGATGCCTCGCGCCCGTGCTTTGGTCCAACGGCTCTTGCTGGTGGCACCCGACGAGGTCGGCATTCTGATGCTGGCAGGTGCCGTCGAAGGCAGGATGGGTTCGGTGACTCAGGCAGCTGCGTACTTCGGCAAGGTTGTGTCGTTCAACCCTGACCTGGCTGAAGCTCGGGAAAGCCTTGCCCATGCGGAAATTCGCCTGGGCCAGTCTTCCAAGGCACTGCAATCGCTCAAACCCCTGCTGGCAGCCAGCAGCGGCACCAGCGCCAGAGCTCTGGCGCTGGCGGGCGACGCAGAAGCGCGCCTGGGCAACGCCGAAGCAGCAGAGCGTTTGTATGTGCGCGCCGCTAAACTTGCCCCCAATGACGTACAGCTGCAGACGGCAGCGATTGCGTCGCGCTTTAATGCCGCCGACCCATTCGCTGCCATTCGCGAACTTCAGACCTTGTCTGAGCGAACCAAAGAGTCCTATGCGGACGAAGCGCTCTTTGCGGCGCATCTAAGGCGCGGCGACCTTGACGCCGCGCTGAAAGCGCTGGACGTCATGACCCGAAAGCAGCCTGGCGTCGCCGGGCACCTTGAACTGCGCGCTCGTGTGCTGCTCGCTAAACGAGACTTCGCTGGAGCACGACAGACCTTTGAGCAAGCCTACAAGGCAGACCCAGGCCTGTTTGGCGCGCTGAGCAGCCTGGTTTCGCTGGATTTGTACGAAAAGCAAAATTCGCGCGCCGTCGAGCGGCTGCAGGCCGCGATTTCCGCCAACCCCAAGGATGCCCTGGCTATCCTGGCCCTGGCGGAAATCAAGGCCGGTGGCAACGCGCCTCCAGCCGAAATCTTGCAGTTACTGGCCGACGCGGTGAAGGCCTCACCGGTCTCTGTAGAGCCCAGATTGAGCCAGATTGGCTATGCCTTGAAAAGGCGCCAGTTCAAGGAAGCACAGACCTTCGCACAGGAAGCGCTGGCCATCATGCCAGGCGACACCCAAATCCTTGAGGCCGCAGGACGTGCCCAATCGCAGGCTGGCAACACAGATCAAGCTCTCTCGACCTTTCGTCGACTGGCCAGCGCCATGCCCAATTCCGCCAGTCCTTATCTGCGCTTGTCGGAGGTTTACGTTTCGGCTGGCGACACGGACAAGGCCGAAAATGCCATCAGCAAAGCGCTGGAGCTTGAACCCGACAACCCTCAGGCGCAGGCGGCACTGGGCGACTTGCTCGGCTCTTTTGGACGCAAACGCAACGCCATCGAATACGTACAAAAGCTCAAAGCCGCCAAGCCCAACCGTGCCTATCTGTATGCGATTGAGTCTGGGCTGCAGGTCAAGGCAAAAGATAAAGATGCGGCGTTGGCCGTGCTCAAAGAAGGGGTGGCGAAAACCCAGGACGGCAACTTGGCTCGCCGGCAATACAGCCTTCTGGTGGACATGGGCCGCAACGGCGACGCAGAAAAGTTTGCCAGTAACTGGATCAAGCAATATCCCCAAGACGCTGCCTTTGAGTTCGTGATGTCCGTGCAGGAAATTACGAAGGGCAGTTTTCCAATCGCTGAAGCACGCCTGCGACGGGTTGTGGCCGCCTATCCGACCAATACCTTGGCATTGAACAACCTGGCTTGGGTGATGGTTCAGAACGGGCAAGCCAAGGCCGCACTTCCATATGCGCAGCGCGCCGTGCAACTGGCGCCCGATACAGCGGCGTTGCAAGATACCCTGGCCATGACTTTGGCTGCCAACATGCAGCTTGACCAGGCGCTTGTGGTGCAAAAGAAGGCTGTCGAGATGGTGCCGGGCGACAATCTGCTCCGCCTCAATTTGGCTCGATTGGCCATCCAGGCCGGGGACAAAACTCTGGCTCGAACCGAACTGGATCGCTTGAAAGCGCTGGGGCCGTCGTTTGCTGGTCAGGCGGAAGTGACGCGGCTCTTGCAGACCCTTCAGCCCTGACTCGCCTCCCGGCTGGCCTGGGCTGATTGCGGGGCCGAGTGGTATTCGACCACCGCAGCGGTCAATCTCGCTTTGACTGCGGCAGCGCCCATCTGCCCACTCAGCCCGCCCAGCCCGCCCGCGCCAGCGAGCCATGCCAGCAACTCATCAATCGGTCCACTGCTGTTGGCCAGTTTCGCAACGCGCAACTGAGGCACCACGGTTGGCTGAGTGTGGTCGGCATCCGCCAGCAATTCTTCGAAAAGCTTTTCCCCTGGCCTCAGACCGCTGAAGGTGATGGGTATCTCGGCTACCGAGTGCCCCGACAACTTGATCAAGTCGCGCGCCAGGTCGACGATCTTCACCGGCTCGCCCATGTCCAGCACCAGCACCTGGCCACTTTCGCCAATGGCCGCAGCCTGCAGCACCAAGCGCGCCGCTTCCGGAATGGTCATGAAGTAGCGAATGATGTCCGGGTGGGTCACGGTGACTGGCCCGCCCTTGGCGATTTGCTCTTTGAATTTGGGGATGACGCTGCCGCTGCTGCCCAGCACATTGCCAAACCGAACCGCCATGAACCGGGTGGCCAGGTGATCCTTGGCCAACATCGAGATCACCATCTCCGCAGCCCGCTTGCTCGCCCCCATCACATTGGTGGGATTCACCGCCTTGTCGGTGCTGATCAGCACAAATCGTTCTACCCCCACCTCAGCTGCTGCCAAGGCCGCGTGGTAGGTGCCCAGCGTGTTGTTGCGCAGCGCCGCCGCTGCGTTGTGGTCTTCCATCAACGGGACATGTTTGTAGGCCGCCGCATGGAAGACGACGTGCGGGGCCCAGGTGGCAAAAATCTGCCGCATGTGGGGCAAGTCCTTCACGTCGCCGATCAGTCGCACCAGTTCGATGCTGGCGTGCTGCTCGCTCAACTCCTGTTCAATGCTGTACAGGTTGAACTCGCTCAGTTCCACCAGCACCAGCCGCCGCGGCGCAAAGCGCGCCACCTGCCGGCACAGTTCGCTGCCGATGCTGCCCCCAGCGCCGGTGATCAGAACGGTCTTGCCGTTCAAGGTCTGGCCGATGCCGGCCTCGTCCAGCACCACCGGTTCTCGCCCCAGCAGGTCCTCGGGTTCGATGTCACGCAGGCGCTCCACCCGGCTTTGCCCACTGCGCAGCTCGTCCGCGCTGGGCACGGTCAACACCGGCAGGCCGGTGGCCGAGGCCAGGTCCAGTGCCCGGCGGCGTTGCGCACGGGTGGCTGCGGGCATGGCCACCACCACGTGGGTTGCCGTGCCCCAGGTGGGTTTGCCGGCCAGTGCAGCCAAAGGGCCCAGCACCGGCACGCCGTTGATGCGCGCGCCGTGCTTGGTGCGGTCGTCATCCAGCAGACCCAGCACCACCCAGCCCTGTTGGTGCAGCCCGGCCAACAACAGGCGGGCCGCCTCACCGGCACCCAAGACGATGGCGCGACGGACTTCGCCATGCTGGCCTGCGATGCGCGAGCGGGCGTGCTCGTAGGTCATGCGGTAGAGCATGCGCACCAGCACCAGGCCCATCAAGGCCACCACCGGATGCAAGGCCAGCACCGCGCGAGGCACTTTGGCCAGGCCCAAACCCATCACCACCGCAGCCGCCACGCCGCCGGCCACGGCGCAGGCCAGGGTGATGCGCTTGACCTCGGTGAAGCCCGAAAAGCGCCACATGCCTTGCGGCACCTTGAACATCTTGCTGGCCAGCATGTAGACCAACAAAACGCCCGCCAGGACCCAGCCGTCGTAGCTGGGCCGGGCGCTCAGCCAGCGCTCAAATCCCAGTCGAAACAGGTAGGTGGCGTTCCAGCACAAGGCCACCACGCCAGCGTCGATCAGCAGCGACAGCGGCTCGCGGTGCGGGCGCAGACGGGCCAAGACCGTGTCCAGGCCAACCCAGAAGCTCTTGTCCGGTGTCATCAGCGTTCAGCGGCGCGCAGGTGTCATGGCCCAGGGCGGCTCAGCTGCCACGCAGCAGCGCACGCAGCAGCACCCGCAGCGTTCGCCACAGCACTTGCAGATCGGTCGCCAGGGTGGCGTGCTCGGCGTAGTCGGCGGCGTGCCGCAGTTTGGCCGGCAGAATGGTTTCCACATACTCGCGCTCGGGGTCGGCTGCCGCCGCCAGCAATGCCGATTCATTCAGGTGGGCCAGAGAAGCCGGGTCGGTGATGCCAGGCCGCACTGCCAGCGCACGCTGGCGCAGCTCAGCCGGGTACAGCGCCACATAGCGGGGCACTTCGGGGCGCGGGCCCACCATGCTCATGGTGCCTTGCAAAACGTCGATCAACTGCGGCAGCTCATCCAGGCGCGACTGGCGCAGAAATCGCCCTGCTCGTGTGACGCGGGCGTCCTGTCCCACCGTCAGGGGCAAGCCCTTTGCGTGCGCTTGCATGGTGCGGAACTTGTGGATGTTGAACAGCACGCCATGCCGCCCGACCCGCTGCTGCCGAAAAAACACCGGGCCGGGTGAGTCCAGCTTGACCCACAGCGCCACCACCAGCAGCACCGGCCACAGCAGCAGCAGCGCCAGTGCGGCCACGCCCACGTCAAAGGCCCGTTTTGCCACGCTGCTCTGCGCTGCGATGGTGTTGCATCAAGCCTGCAAGGCCCGGCGCACCGACTGCACCACCCGGGTCACGTCTGCATCCGTCATGCGGGTGTACAGCGGCAGGCTGACCATGCGCTCGTAAGCCCGCTGGCTGTGCGGAAACTGCGTGGCGTCCAGCGCGTAGCGGTCACGCCAATAAGGGTGCAGGTGCAGCGGGATGTAGTGCACGCTGCAACCGATGCCTGCGGCGTACAGGTGTTCGATGAAACGGTCGCGGTCCACGCCAGCGCCGTCAGCCAGGCGCAGCACATACAGGTGCCAAGCATGCGTCTCGCCGTTGGTTGCGCGCGGCGCCGTGATCACCGGCAGCCCTTGCAAGCCTGCGTCGTAAAGCGCCGCCAACTGCTCACGCCGCTGCTGAAAAACGTGCGCTCGCTGAAGCTGGTGGATGCCCAGCGCGGCGGCAATGTCGGTCAGGTTGTACTTGAAGCCCGGCGCGACGACCTCGTAGTACCAGCTGGGCACCTTGGCAGTGAAGCGGTCAAAGGCGTCGCGGTTCATGCCGTGCAGCCGCATCACCTTGGCGCGCTGGGCCAAGGCCGCGTTGCGCGTGACCAGCATGCCACCTTCGCCCGTGGTGATGGTCTTGTTGGCGTAGAAGCTGAACACCGTGGCGTCGCTGCCCAGCGTGCCCACCAGTGCACCTGCGCTGGTGGTGGGCAGGGCGTGCGCGGCGTCTTCCACCACCTTCAGGCCATGCCGGCGCGCGATGTCCAGGATCGCGGGCATGTCGGCCGCCAGCCCGGCGTAGTGCACCGGCATGATGCACTGGGTGCGCGGGGTGATGGCCGCTTCGATGGCCTGGGGGTCGATGTTGAGCGTGGCCGGGTCGATGTCGACCAACTTGACGTCCGCACCCAGGTAACGCACGACCTCGGCGGTGGCGGTGAAGGTGTGGGTGGTGGTGATGACCTCGTCACCGGGCCCGATGCCCAGCGCTTCCAGCGCCAGGTGCAGGCCCGCCGTGGCGCTGTTGACGGCCACGCAGTGCAGCCGTTCGCCGCGTGTCTCGTCCCCCAAGAAGGCGGCGAAGTCGCCCTCAAAGCGGCGTGCCTTGGGGCCGGTGGTGACCCAGCCCGACCGCAACGTGTCCACCACCTCGTTGATTTCTTCTTCGCCAATCTCGGGCAAGGCAAACGGCAGGAAGGGAAGGTCTAAGGAAGAGTCTTTTGCGGCAGCCATGCTCAATTATCGGTGACCGGCTTTTTCACCCAGGCCAAGACATGGGTGCGAAGCAGCGGCAGGCTGTTGAACAGACCGTAAAGCGACGGATGCAGGCGGCAAACCGCACGCGCCAGCGGCGGTACCAGCGTCACCCGTTGATGGCGGATTTGCGCTGCGGGGAACAAGGCTTTCAAGCGCTTCAGCGGCACACCGCGCACATCCGGGTTGCGCGGGTTGTTGACGGTGAAGTCGTACCAGACCACGGCCCCGCCCGGTTTGAGCCAGCGCCACATGGCTTGCGCCAGCTGCTGCTGAAACGTGTCGTCCAACAGCGAGGAGAAAACGGTGGACTGCAACACCAGATCTTGACTGGCGGTTGCGATCGGGGCCAGCACCGCGTCTCCCAGGTGCAAGGCCAAGGCGCTGGGCAGACAGTGGCGGGCCTGGGCATGGCGCTGTGGCAGCAACTCCAAGCCTTGCAGGTGCTCAGGCAAAAGCCCCATGCGCAACAGCTCCAGCAGGTTGCCACCGGACCCGCAGCCCACTTCCACGGCACGCAGTTGGGGCAGGTCGGTCAGGCCCTCTTCAACCATCAAGCGAAGCTGGGCGCGCTGGCGCTCTTGCAGCATCTGCCAGACCTCGGGGCGCAGAACGCTGTAGCGGTCAGCGGGCACGGTTTGATCGCGGCGGGCGTAGCGTTCGCTCACGGCTTGGGTTTCAGAGTCACTGGGGTCGTGATCGCTCACTGGAATCCTTCGTGCTGCGCACTCCGGAATTCGCTCTTGGGGCGGCCCGGCGCGCTCATGCCACCGCGTCCAAGAAGCGCTGCGCCAGCACCGGGTAGGTGTGGTGCTGCAACACAAAGCGGCGACCGCGCTCGCCCATGGCTTGGCGCTCTTCAAAGGGCAGGGCCGCCAGGGTCAGAAGCCCTTGGGCCAGCGCAGCAGCCGACTCTGGCGCAACGGTCAAACCGGCCCGGGCTTCGGCCACCGGGTCGTTGCCGGCCTCCACCGCATGCAACACCGCGCAGCGCGCCATCATGTAGTCCATCAACTTGTTGGGTGCGATGCCAAAGCGGTAGATCGGCACCCGCTGCCAACCGATGAATGCGATGTCGACTCGGCTCAGAAAACTGCGCACCTGGGCTTTGGGAATGGGCGGCAAGAAGCAGACCTGGTGCAAACCTTCGGCTTGAACGCGCTGCATCAGGCGAGCTTGCTCATGGCCGCTGCCCACCAGCACAAACTGCAGCGGCTGGTCCTTCAGCAACGCCGCGGCGTCCAGCAAGTTGTCCAGCGCGTTGGGCAGGCCCATCGAACCCGCGTAACCCACTGCGGTGGCGCCACCCACACGGGCTGCAGCCAAGGCCTGGGCCACGTCTTCACGCAAGGCTTCGGGCTGGCCTTGCCATTCGTCCAGCGTGATGCCGTTGGGCACGATGTGCAGCTTGCGCAGGTCCAGGCCTCGGCTGGCCATGTGATCGTGGACTTTGGGCAGCATGCTGACCACCACGTCGGCGTCACGGTAGGCCGCGTCTTCAGCCACCTGGCACAGCAGGGCAAAGGGGTGACGCGGCGACATGCCGGACAACTCGATCGGGCTCAGCGGCCACAGGTCATGCACTTCGAACACCAGTTTTGCGCCAGCGCGGCGGGCGATGCGGCGGGCCACCCAAATGTCCATCGGGTAGGTGCTGGAGGCCACCACCACGTGGGGCTGAAACTCGCGCAGCAGCCGTGCCGTGTCGGCCCAGACAGCACGCAAGAACGCCCAGATGTTTTTGACCCGGCCGACGCCGTTGCCTTGGTAGGCAGGCGTGGGGTACCAGCGGTAGTCAATGCCGTCGATGCGTTCATCGGCCGCCCGCTCGACCGCGCCCTTGACCGCACTCTTGACCACATGCCCAGCCGCCCGCTCAGCCGAAGCGCCCGCTGGGCGCCGGCCGTCGGGCTGGCGCGCCCGCACATGCGAAAAATCAGCCGCCAGCATCTGCACCCGGTGCCCCAAGCGCACCCACTCGCGCGCCAGGTAAAACGGCCGGTACTCCATGCCCAGCGCCGGGCTGCCCGCATAGTGGTTGATGTACAGGATGTTCAACTCAAGGCCTTCAGGCGTGTGACGAACTTCGCCAGACTGGGGGCAAACAGCGCGTTGTGTGCCACCCACTGGCGGTTGCGCGCGGCCATGGCGTCAACCCGGTCCAGCACGGCTTGCAGCGCGTCAGCTGGCAGCAACTGCTGGGGCGGCACGATCAGGCCGTTGTGTCCGTCGTGCACCAGTTCGCGGTTTGCGGCCAAGTCCGACAAGATGGGCACACAGCCGTGGGCCATGGCCTCCAGCACCGAGACCGCCACCGAATCGGTGCGTGGCAGGCTCAGGTACCAGCGCGCGCGGTCGTAACACTGGGCCTGGGCGGCGCTGTCCAGTCGGCCCACAAAGCGCACCCGGTCTTGCAGGCCCAGTTGAACGGCTTGCTCTTCCAGTTGGGCCCGCAAGGAGCCGTCGTTGGCCACCACCAGCTGGCTTTGCGGCCCGGCCAGCACGGCAAACTGCTGCAGCACGCGCTCGGGTTCGTACAAAGGCTCCAGTCCCCGATTGGTGAAAAAAAGGTTGTCGTCCTTGGCCGAAGCGGCGGCTGGCATGACCTCCAGCCCAAACGGAAAGACCATCACCTCGCGCGCACCCATTTCACGCATGCGCTGCGCCATGACCTGCGAGTCGCTGGTGGTCAGCGCGCAGGCCCGCAGCACGCGGCCCGTGACCACGCGCAACAGGGTGCTGTGCCGGGGCGTGTCCAGCACGTCGCTGCCCCAGGCCGAACCCACCACCTGCGCGCGCAGGCCGTAAACACCGCGTGCCAACCAGGCCAAGGTGCCGTGCGAGGTGAGGTAGTGCGCATGCAGCCACTGCGCGTCCACTTGCTTGAGCCAGCGCACCAGCCTGGGCAACTGGCGCAGCAGACCGAAATTGCCCCCGGCCGTCTGCGGGTGGGTGTTCAGGGCCAAACGGCGCTCCAAGGGCACACAGGCATCAAAGCCGGGCAAAAAACCACGGCTCGATGCCGCCCACAATTCGATGTCGGGCAGCGCGGCCAGCCCACGCGCCCACTTCAGCAGGTGGGGGCTGTCGCCATCGCCCCAGAGCACCAGTTTCATGGCCATGTCAGGCGGGGCTGCGGGTTTTCGATCGGGCCCAGGCTTCGTAGTCGGCGCGCCATTCGGGGTGGGCGTCCAGCCACGGCTCGTCCACCGTTCGGGTGTCGCCCACCACCCGGGCCGGCTGGCCCGAGACGATGGCGAAGTCGGGCACCTGACCGCTGACGTAGCTGAAGGCCCGGACCAAAACGCCTTTGCCGACACGACTGCCCGGCGCCACCACGCAGTGCGGGCCAATGAAGGTGTAAGCGCCAATGTGGGTGGCCGCTCGCACGAAACCCGGTGGCTGCTCTGCGCCCCAGTAGCGGCGGCCGGCCAAGCGCAAGGACTGGTGGCTGGAATGGGTCAGCAGCGCGCAATGGGTGGTGACCTGAACGCCCTCTTCCAGCGTCAAGCCGCCCGAGGCGTCGAGCAGGTTGAAGTGGCCCACGTAGACGTGGTCCGCGATCTGCAAATGCTCGGGACACTCGACCCGCGTGCTGTTGCTGACACGGGTGTGGGCCAGCCAAAGACCTTGGGCAGTGCGCCAACCGTAAATCATGCGCGGCGCCGTCCATCTGCGCCACCAGGTTTGCAGCCGTTCGCGCATCACGGCGGGTTGCTGCTGGCCGCCAAGGGCAGCCATTCGCGGGTGACGCTGCGCACCCATTCCAGGTCACCGGCCAGGGCGCTGTCGATGTCGGCCTGCGACATGAAGATGGCCAGCAGCCGGTTGCTGGGCGGCGTCATGCGCTCACCCAGCTGGCGCATCTGCGGCAGGGCGCGGCTGGGGTCGGCAAAACCGGCTGGCACGGGCAGCTGCACCAGGGTCCGCTCGATCGGCGTTGGCACGGTATTGACTTGAGCCTGAGCCTGGGCCTGGGCCGGCGCCGCCCAGGCCACCAGCGTGCAACAGGCCAACAACAGCATCAGGGTGCGAATCATGGAGCTCCGGGTAACGCGGCCAGCCGCTGGTGTGCAGATGCTAGCGCCGCTGCCAAACCAGCAACAGGCTCAGGTCCGCGCGCAGCTGGGGTTGGGGCCAAAGCAGCTGGGTCATCGGCAAGCCGGCATGGCGCGCAAACCGCCATGCCAGTGTCAGAACACCGACCAGATACGACAGAGATGCAGCCAGCGCCGCCCCAGCCATGCCCATCACAGGCACCAGCGCGAACGACAAGCCGGTGTTGAGCAACAGCGAAATCGCTGCGACCTGGGCTGACACCTGAGGCCGGCCCGCGTGGTTGGTGAAGTAGGCCGACAGCGCCGATGCGCCACCAAACAGCAGTGCGCCCGGCAACAACAAGGCCAGTGGCCACAGGCTGCCCGCATAGTCTGTCCCCAGGGCCCAGGGCACCACCACCGCAGCCAGCAGCCAAAGCAGCGGGGCGGCCAGCAAAAGCGAAGCCACGCTCAACTGCACCACCCGCAGCGTGGTGGCCGCCGCTTGAGCGGCGTCGGGCGTGCCAATGCGCCCATAAACGGCTTGGGTCAACGAGCCCGACACAAACCACAGCAGTTCCGCCACCACCACGGCGATCGAGTACACGCCAGTGGCCGACAGGCCCAAGACACGTTCCACCACAAAGAGGCCGACGCGGTAGTTCAACAGCCCGATCAGGTTGGTCAGGCCGATGGTGGTTATGAAGGGCAGCTCCAGGCGCAACGCCGCGAAGTCGGGTTGGCCCAGTCGTGCAGCGCGCCAAAAAAACCACAGCAAGGCCAACGCCACGCCCACCTTGGCCGCCACCCAGGCCGCCAACACCACCGGAACACCACTGCGCGCCAGGGCACCCCAGGCCCATAGGCCCAGCAGCAAAGCCAGCGTGATGCACGGCGGCGCCAAGGACACCCGGGCCATCGGTGCCATGTGGCCCTGCCCCAGCCACCAACCGGCCAGGTTGGGTGCAATCAGCAACCACGGCGCCGCCAAGGCCAGCAGCCACAGCCACTGGTAGGCCGGTGGGCCCACCGCCGACAGGCCCCAGAGCACCGCCGCGGCAGCAGCGCCCAGCGCCAGACAGGCCAGCACCATGGCCGAGACCAGCCCGGTTGGCTGCTGCCCGTGGTGCGACAGGCGGCGCGCCAGCGCGATGCCAAAGCCCGAAAACAGCGCCAGCAGAACGCCCTCGACGCTGGTGAAGATGGCAAACGTGCCTTGGGCCTGAGTCGACAAGCGGGCCGTGATGGCGGTGATGCCCAGCACGGCGGCAACGCCCAGCAAACGGGTCACCAGGTTGATCAGCGTGCCCTTGGCCACGCCGTCTGGTTTTGATGGTGGCAAGTGCCTACCCGAACCGTTACTTGGACCGTTGCTTGGACCGTTGCTTGGACCGTGACTTGGCCCGTTATCCGGACCGCCGCTCGGACCGCCTGGCGCTGGCTCAGTGTTGCCCAGGCTCACGTCCAGGCCCCTACTTCTGCAACGTCAAACGAACGATGTCACCCCAGCCCAGCCAGCGCGACAACAACAGCGCTGGGCGGTTGCGCCACCAGCGGCCGTCACCCGCCACGCCTTCGCTCTTCCAAGCCACGGGCGACAGACCGGCGCGCTGCGCCAGCAGCGCCAGCGTGGCGCGGCTGAACATCGTCAGGTGCCAGGGCGGGGTCATCAGATGCCAGTCCGCGCCGCGCTGCTGGGCATAGCGGCTGCCCCAGTCGCCGGTGGTCAGCACCAGGCGGCCGCCGGGTTTGAGCACCCGCGCGGCCTCGGTCAACAAGGGCACCGGATCGGGCACGTGTTCGATCACATCCCACAGCGTGACCACGTCAAAGTGGTCGTTGGGCAGGGCCGCTTGTTGCAAAGTGCCGGTGTGAACGGCCAGGCCCAGTCGGTCGCGGGCATAGGCCGAACTCCAGGTCGAGAGTTCCACCCCTTGCACGTCGTAAAACGCACGCGCTTCAGCCAGGAAGAACCCGGCTGCACAACCCACGTCCAGCAGCCGGCCTTGGCGTGCGATGCGCGGCGGCAGGTGGCGCAGCAGCGCCAACTTGCGCCGCGCGTGGGCCCGGCGAGCG
>JAYVSX010000359.1:0-8558 GCA_043774975.1 Rubrivivax sp. | reverse complement strand
GGGCAACTCGCAATCGCTCGCTCCAATGCAAACCGAAGTAGAGCATTGGAGACACGCAATTCATTTAAGTTCACTCAAGAGTCAAACACTACACTAGCGATGCAGACCGCGCAGGGTTCCCCTTACTGGCGCACGACGTGTTGCAGCGCCTCGGGGTCCAGGCAGTTGGCCAGTTCGGTGAAGCCGACCATGTTTGACAACAGCGCCGTTAGCTGTCGACGCTCGCCTTCCGCATCGAGCACCGTGGCAGCGGAACCGGGTTACGCCGGACCGTCGGCAAAGGCGTCGGCGGTCAGCGCGACACCGCCGAGCAAGGACCTGCTGGCGCAATTGGACCCAAGCCACTTCGCGCAGGTTCACCGATCGGTGGTGGTCAACCTGCGCGCCATTCGGCGTGTGACACGGGGCGACAACGAAACCGCCGACATCGAACTCAAAGGCCGCAGCGAGCGGCTGCCTGTGAGTCGCAGCTACTTGGGGCTGTTCAAGGAAATGTAGGCCGGCTCGAACCTGCCGGGTCTCAGCCCCCCGTGCCTACAAGCCTTTGAGCAAGACGGCCACTTCGCCTTGCGCATCAAACTGCTTGCCCAGTTTGGCCAGGCTTTCGAGCTCCTTGCGGGCTTGTGCCTTGTCGCCCTGCTTGACAAGCAATTGCGCCAGGCGCAGCCGCAGTCCCGGGCTTCGGGGCTCCAGTTCAACGGCGCGCTTTTGGGCGTCAATGGCTTTGGGCAACTGGTTTTCAACCTCCAGCGTGAAGGCCAATGTGTCCAGCAGTGCCGCGCGATCCGGCAGCAGGGTGACGGCTTTCTCGGCCATCGCTGAAGCGCCCGGTTGACGACGGGTGGCCATCACCCAGGCCAGGTTGTTGATGGCTGCGGCGTGACCCGGTTGTTGGGCGATGACGGCGCGGTACATGGCATCGGCCTGCGGCCAATTCTTGGCGGCCAGGGCGGCGTCGCCCAACTGGTAAGTGAAGATCACGTCCTTTGGATTCTCTTTCAGCCAGTCAGCGGCCAGGCGCTCAGCCTCGACGCCCTTGCCGGCGGCCAGCAAACTCTCGTGCAACTTGATCGCCAGCTCCGTCGACTTTGTCTTTTGCAGCGCTAAACGGTAGGCGGCCACGGCTGCTGGCCAGTTCTTGCTGTTGACTTCAAGCTCACCTTCGAGCATGAAGCCAGCAGCGGCTTGTGGAAGGCGCTTCTGGACCGAACGTGCGATGGCCAAGCCTTCCTGCGGCCTGCGCTCGGCCGCCAGCAGCAAGGCCAGCTTGCGTTGGGCGGGCAAGTTGTCGGGGTCCAGTTCAAGGGCTTGCCGCAAGGCGCGCATCGCGGCGGCGCTGTCCTTGTCGGCCAGATGGGCTTCTGACAGCCGCACTTGATGCTGTGGATTCTTGGGTTGCATGCTGGTCAACGCCTTCAGCACGGACAACGCACGCTGGCTGTCACCGGCTGCCAGATGGGCGCGGCCGAGCGCGTCCATGATCAACGGGTCCGCTGGCAGCGCCGCCGTGGCGTCCTGGGCTGCGGCCTGGGCACGTTGCACGTCGTTGCCTGCCAACAGCCGGTCGATCAAGGCCAGGTGGCCCACGTTGTCGGATGGGTCGGCCTTGGCAGCGTGGACCAGCTGCGCAACAACGGTGGCTTCAGCAGCCCCCAGGCGGGTGTCAAGTACCGCCAGGGCCACCATGGCGCGGACATTTTTCGGGTCGGCCTTGACGAAGTCATCCAAGCGCTTGCGTGCGGCATCGCGCCGTCCCGCAAAGTAGTCCATGTCGGTCAGGCCCGCCGTGGCAGCAAAGTCCTTGGGTTCCTTGGCCAAAGCCTTTTCGAAGCTGGCCGTCGCGCCGGCCAAGTCGCCCTGGCCTCCCAGCACACGTCCGCGCAGCGTGTGCGGGTAGGCCTGGGTGGGCAGCTTGCGTTCCAGCGAATCAATGGCGCTCAGCGCGCCCTTGATGTCGCCGCGTTGCCAGCGTGCGCTGACCAGGGCCAGGTCGGCCTGGGCGCTCGCGTCGCCTTTGGCGATGGCCTCGAGCTGTGCAAACGCGAGGGCGCCGTCGCCTCTGGCAATCGCAGCCAAAGCCACGGAAGTGCGCAAGCGGGTGTCGTCAGGCGCGGCCTTCAGGGCGCGCTGGAAAGCGGCGTCCGAGCGCTTGCTGTCCCCCGCGCGCAAGTAGGCCTCTCCAGCCAGAGTCAGGCTGGCCACGTCTGCGTCGGGGGACTCAACCAGGGGTTGAAGTGCGGCAACCGCACGGTCTGCCTGCCCGCTTTGCAGGTAGGTCTGGGCCAGCAACTGGCGGGCCAGCACGGCGCCGGGCGCAACTTTGAGCGCTCTGCCGAGCAGCCCTTCGGCCAGTGTGTAGCGCTGCATGCTGAACTCTGCAGCCCCCGCCAGCACCAGCACACGCACGTTGTTGGGCAACACAGCCAGCATGCGTTCGGTGATTTCCCGGCTGGTCTTGTAGTCTTTGTCCGCATACGCAAACTGGGCCTGGAAGTACAAGGTGGAAGGGTGCTGCTGGTTCAGCTTCTTCAGCTTTTCAAATTCCACCCGAGCCGCTGCGTCTTGGCCTTGTTGGAGCAGCGTTTCGACAACCGCGGCCAAGGCGCTGATCGATTGGGGATTGGCTGAGCCAACGGCACGATAGGTGGCGATCGCTGCCGCCGGGTCGCGCTTGGCGTTCAAGAGGATTTCGCCTTTGAGCAGACCGGCCGCCTCGTTTCCTGGCTCCCGCGCCAGCACCTGGTCGAGTTGGGTCAGGGCACTGTCAATTTTTCCGTCGCTCAGTTCCAGCCGGGCCAAGACGATGACCGCGGGCGCGTAGTCAGGCTGCGCTTGCAGTGCCGCTGAGGCCGCCAACTGGGCCAGGTCGACACTGCCTTTGGTCATGTAGGCATTGGCCAGCGAGGTCTTCAGGTCGGCCATCGCTCGCCCATCGGCCAACGAGAGCTGCGCATACTGTTCCACCACCCGGGACGCGCCGCCTGTCGCCAGCAGCGCGCGCGCCATTTCAGGCGCCAGCAGCGCTTCGGGCGTTTGAGCTTCTTCAGCCTTGCGCAGCTCCACCAAGGCGCCGGCCGCGTTTCCGGTTTGCAGCAGGGCCTTGCCCATGAGGAACCGTGCTTCACCCGATGCGGGGTTCTTCGCCAGTGCGTTCTTGAGCTGAACCACAGCGCTGGCGTAGTCGCGCTGGTCAATCAACTCTTTCGCGGACGCGACGAGCTTGCTGTCGGAATCGTCTGCGCCGCAGCCGATCAGGGTGACAAGCAGGCTGGCGAAAAAGGCTGCTCGAATCATCAAGCTGGACTCCATGCAGAAATTTGGGATGGGGGGTGCGAAGCGACCCGTCGTGTTTTGCTGGGCGTTCGCGCAAACGTGCATCGGTGCAACTCAAGGCCAATGCAAGTGGAGGATACGTTGCTGTGCCCGTCGTTGAAGGCCGTGAAGCCCTGCATTTGCGGGCCCTTTTGCATGGGCGCGTGGCGCGACCGTGACGAAGTTGTGGTTTGACCGCCCAAGGCCTGTCAAGAGGCAAGCAACCTTTCGCTGGTGTTCAACCCATCCGAAAGTGCGTCGGATTTACTTACAAATACCCCCCACCTTAAACAGGGGGGGTAGAGCTATTTTCCTTTTGAGATCATGAGGTTAAATTAGTTGGCCCAGCTTTTGCTTAGCAGTATGCGGGGCGCTCCGAAGTCTGCCAAGAGGGCTTGAGCCAGGTGAGCTGCTCATCGGTGCCATCGCTTCAAAACGGAGAGTCTGGATCGTTTTGATCCGGCTCAAGTCAGTCAGTCAACCAACCATTAGGAAACAAGCATGAAAATCTCGAAGAACGCATTCGGTCTCGCACTGTCCGCCGCTGTGCTGGCGCTGAGCGGCACCGCGTCGGCCCACACCGTTTCCTTCGGCTCGGTCAACGCCGGCGCCCCAGGTTCGGTCACCATTTGGCTGGGCAGCTACCACACCGGTGCTCCGAACGAAGGTTCGCTGACCATGGGCGGCAACACCTACGCCTTCAACCTGTTGGCTGCGAGCTTGCCCACGGGCTTGATCCTGGGTGACAACAACTTCTATGCATCCGGCACCAGCACTGTGGGCGAGTACAACTCCCTGAACGACCCCTGCTGCGGCGTGAGCCGTTGGCAAGGCGTCACGGTCGCGGGTCTCAGCGCTGGTTTCCAGAGCTACACCGTTTCCGGCATGAACACGGTTAACTTTTCCGACTGGAACTCGAGCACGGCCAACTGGTCCGGCCGCATCTTCATTCCCGGTAGCTCGGTTGGCGTGCCTGAGCCGACCTCCGTCGCTTTGGTGGGCCTGAGCCTGCTGGCCCTGGGTTTGAGCCGCCGCAAACAAGCCTGAGTCAGGCCTTGTTTTGCCAAGAGCCCCGCCGGTGCGGGGCTTTTTTTCGCTTGCCGCTCAGGGTTTGACGAACTTCAGCGTGAAGCGGTCGCAGGCCACAGGCAGCCGGACTGACGGCGCCGCCAAGCGCGCCAGGGTGCCCGAGCAGGTGAATTCAGCTCAGAGGTTCTTGCGGTACTGCACAAAGCCGGGCTTATCGGCCACCTGGTCATACAGCACCATGGCTTGGGCGTTGCTTTCATGGGTCAGCCAATGCACTTTGCCCGCACCCAGTGCTTTGGCTTGGGCATAGACGTGTTCGATCAGCGCGCGCCCCACGCCCTGGCCGCGCACGCTGGCATCGGTGAACAGGTCTTGCAGGTAGACCGAATTCAAGGGGCTCTAGCAGCTGCGGTGTTCGATGAAATGCACCATGCCCACCACGCGCCCGTTCAGCTCTGCCAGGGCCAGGTGCAAAGGCTCTGCAGGCTCCAGCAAACGCTGCCAGGTGGTGGCCGTGGTGGCGGCCGGCAAGTCCACTTGGTAGAAGGCCTGGTAGCCACGCCACAACGGGTACCAGGCGGCGTGGTCGGCCGCGGTGGCGGCCCTGACGGTGATGGCTGACGACTTCATCGGATCCACGCTTTCAGGAGGTGAGCGCCGCGGGGCTGGCGCGGGCCGACGGGCTGGGCTGGGTCAGTCGGCCCACGCACCACAGCGCCAGCACGATGGCCGCTGCGCCGGCCAGTTGTTGCGCTGTGGAAAGCTGGTGTGCAAACCACAGGAAGGCGCTGGTGCCGGCGAGCACGGCGCCAAAGAGCAGCGCTGCGCGCCATTGCGCTGTGCGGCTCATGACAGGGTCATAACGTTGCACTTGTTGGATGTCGAACGCGGCCTTGGGCCGGGTCTTGGCCACGTCGGCCGGGCGCCAACCCGGGGGCTTGATCCACACCCGCAGCTTGTCGGCCCACGACCGGGCGTGCCAGCTGTCCTGCACCAGGTCACGGTAGACCTGCAGGTTGGCCCAGACCGGGTTCCAGCTGCGCAGCGGTGAGCGGGTGCCGTAGACACAGGGCTCGGCATCGTCTTCTTCCTTGAAGGTGCCAAACAGGCGGTCCCAGATGATCAGGATGCCGCCGTAGTTCTTGTCCAGGTAGGCGTCGTTCACGGCGTGGTGCACGCGGTGGTTGCTGGGGCTGCAGAACCAGCGGTCAAACCAGCCCAGGCGGCCGATTTGCTGGGTGTGCACCCAGTACTGGTAAAGCAGATCGATCAGCGCCACGGTGCCAAACACCAGCGGCGGCACACCGGCCAGCGCCATCGGCATGTAGAACACCCAGCCCAGGAAAAAACCGCTGCTGGTCTGGCGCAATGCGGTGCCCAGGTTGTAGTCCTCGCTTTGGTGGTGCACCGCGTGCGCAGCCCACAGCACCGCCACGCGGTGGCCACCCCTGTGCAGCCAGTAATAACAAAAGTCATAGAACAGCAGCGCAAAGGCCCAGACCCAGAGCGAGTCCACCGGCAGCCGGGTCAGCGCCAGGTGTTCAAACACCAGCGTGTACAGACCCACCCGCAGCAGCTTGCCAAACACGCCTGTGACTTGACTCATCACGCCCAGGCCAATGCTGTTCAGGGTGTCGTTCAGCCGGTAGGTGTTGTGGCCGCGGGCATGGCCCACCGCAAATTCAATTGCAATGAGCAGCAAAAACACGGGGGTGGCCAGAACGATGATTTGGGCGCCAGTCATGCGTGGGGTGCTGTTGGCAGGTTTGTGTTGTTGGGCTCGGGGCAAGACCGCAGTGATCACTCTAGCCCAGCGCAACCCGTTCTAACATGGGGGCATGAACCCCAACACCCTGCTCATCACCGGTGCCAGCCGTGGCATCGGCGCCGCCACCGCCCGCCTGGCCGCCACCCGCGGCTGGGACGTGGCTGTCAACTACACCCAAGACGAAGCGGCGGCCCAAGCGGTGGCCGCCGACGTGCGTGCCGCCGGGCGCCGCGCGCTGGTGCTGAAGGGCGACGTGGGCGTGGAGGCCGACGTGGTGGCGCTCTTTGCCGCCATCGACCGCGAATGGGGTGCCGTGGGGGGCACCGCGGGCTTGCGCGGCCTGGTCAACAACGCGGGCGTGGTGGACGTGGCTGCGCGGGTGGACGAAATGAGCGGCGCGCGCCTGCAGCGCATGTTTGCCATCAACGTGCTGGGCACGATGTGGGCCGCGCGTGAGGCCGTGCTTCGCATGAGTACGCGCCACGGCGGCCGCGGTGGCGTCATTGTCAACCTGTCGTCGGCGGCGGCCAAGCTCGGCTCGCCGAGTCAGTATGTGGACTACGCGGCGGCCAAAGGCGCGGTCGACGTGTTCACGCTGGGCCTGGCGCGCGAAGTGGCGGCCGAAGGCATTCGTGTCAACGCGGTGCGGCCCGGCATCATCGAGACCGACATCCATGCCAGCGGCGGTCAACCGGGCCGCGCCGCGCAATTGGCGCCCATGGTTCCGATGCAGCGCTCGGGTTCTGCAGAAGAAGTGGCGCAGGCCATCGTGTGGCTGTTGTCAGATGACAGCAGCTACACCACGGGCAGTGTGGTGGATGTGACGGGTGGGCGCTGAGACGCCCGATCAGACGGTGGCCAGGCAGGCCCGCACCTGGGCGCCGAAGGTCTTCACATCAATGGGCTTGGACAGATAGCCGTCACACCCCGCGGCGCGCATCTTGGCCTCATCGCCGTGCATCGCGAAGGCGGTGAAAGCGACAACACGAATGTGCCGTGTGGCTGGGTTGGCTTTGATGTCGCGGGTCACTTCAAGCCCGTCTTTACCCGGCATCTGGATGTCCATCAGGATCAGGTCCGGTTGAAAGGAAGCCACCTTCTGCAGCGCTTCGGACCCGTCAGCGGCAGTCTCCACGACGAACTGCTCGGCCAGCAAGACAATTTCGGCAAGGGCGATGTTCAACGGATTGTCATCGACGACCAGAACTCGAGACGGGTTCACCGCTTCGTTCCTGGGTCTGCCAAAACAGGAGGACGCCATCGGCTGACACTCTCGAGCACGGCGGAGATGGCACCTCCACCTTTGAGCAAAATGGCGCGCGCCGACCGAGCCAGGGTTGCGTACTCCTCATCGGTCAGCAACATGCTGGTCCAGATGAAAACCGGCACATCACGCCATTCGGGCAAGCGCTGCAAGGCATCGAGAACCTGGAATCCATCAAAGCCCGGCATCATCAAGTCAAGCACGATGGCGTCGGGCCGGATGCGGTCGATTTCCTGCAAGGCGACGCGGCCGTCCTCGAAACAGTCGGCGTCGACGCGAATGCTCATCAGGGTGGCGCGCATCAGGTCCAGAGACAGCGGGTCGTCATCAATGACCATGACCTTCGCACGCCCGGCGTTGTGGCCCGTGAAGCGGGCCATGGCCGACGTGATTTCATCGCTGCGGATGGGCTTGCACAGGATGTTGGCAATGGCGAAGGTGGCACTCAATTCCCGGTCAGCGGGCATCGTGACGCCGATCACGGCTGACGCATGGCTGGCGCCCTGGCCCCGGATGCTGCTGAGCAAGTGCAGCCCGCGCTGGCCGGGCAGATTCAGATCGAGTGTCAGTGCCGCATAGGTCGACTCACGGGCTTGCTGCAGGGCCTGCTGACCGTCGGCTGCCGCGTCCACCTTGAAGCCGGCCTGCGAGAGTGCCTGAACCAGCAGTGCCTGGTCACGCAGATCGTCCTCGATCACCAGCACACGCTCGGCATCGGGTCCATGCAGGCCCAGCGCCCGGGCCTCGGCTCGTGCTGTGTCCAGGCCGTCGGTGCGGTTCAGCACCACGTAGAACACGCTGCCCAAACCCACCGTGCTGCGCACGCCTACCTGACCGCCCTGCGCGTGCACCAGCTTGCGCGTCAAGGCCAGGCCCAGGCCGGTTCCCTGGTGCTGCTTGCTGTAGCCGGCGTCGAGTTGCAAGAATTCGGTGAACAGGCGCGGCAGGTCGGCCGCACTGATGCCGATGCCGGTGTCCTCGACCTCGATACGGAAGTGGTCCGCCCCTTCACCCATGGCCCGCAGCATGATCTGCCCACCGGCGGCCGTGAATTTGATGGCGTTGGAAAGGTAGTTGTAGAGCACCTGCTTGAGCCGCGCCGGGTCCAGCGTCAGGTCGATCAGATCGGTGTCGATGCTGGTCGAGACCCGGATGTCCTTGCGGCTGATGGCCGTCTGCAAGGTG
>JAYVSX010000358.1:0-8885 GCA_043774975.1 Rubrivivax sp. | reverse complement strand
GCTGACGAACAGGTGCATGCTGCGCAGCATGTCGGCCAGCACATGGTCAGGTTCCAGCCGCAGGTGGTCGGGCTGCAAAGCCAGGGCCACGTGGCGGTTGCCCAGGTGGTAGGCGGCGCGCATCAGGTCAAAAGGTTGGCCGTGTTCGCTGCAGTGGCGCACCACCAGCACCGGCTGCAGCGCGGCCTTCACCAGCACCAGCGAGCCGTCTTCGGCGACCAGCGTGTCGCCGCCGCGCACCACGGTGCCGCGCGGCAGAAAAACGCCCAGCGCACGGCCGTCGGAGTCCACCGCGTCAAAGCGGCTTTTCTGGCGCACGTCCCAGTCCAGCTCGACGCTGGCCGCGCGTTTCAGCAGCGCCGCTGCCAGGCCGCGCGATTGGGGAATGAGTTTGTTGACGGTAAGCATCAAGGCATTGTGCTGCGGCGCACGCCCGTGGCGCGGTGCAAACCCGTGCGCACCCGAGATTGGGGCGTTCATACAACTTTTGCTATCGCTTCACGGAGAGCGCCATGACCGCCTTGAAACTCACCCAGATGGGCACTTCCGTTGGCCTGATCCTGCCCACGAAAACTTGGCGCAAGGCCCGCTCGGTTGGCTCGCTTCAGAACAGGAAGTACCGCTGCGCCATCGGCAACACCGTGGCGGGCTCGCAGGTCATCAGCACGCCGTCGGCGTGCACGCGGTAGGTCTGCGGGTCGATGTCCATCTTCGGCAAGTAGTTGTTCAGCAGCATGTCGCGCTTGGTCACGCTTCTGCAGCCCTTCACCGCCGACAAGCGCTTGCGCAGGCCCAGCCGCTGGCCTATGTCGTCGCCCAGCGCAAACTGACTGACGAAAGTCAGGCTGGTGGCCTGCACCGTGCGGCCAAAGCCGCCGAACATGGGGCGGTAGTGCACTGGCTGCGGCGTGGGGATGCTGGCGTTGGCGTCGCCCATCAGTGAAGCAGCGATAAAGCCGCCTTTCAAAATCAGGCTGGGCTTGACACCAAAAAAAGCCGGGCGCCACAGCACGATGTCGGCCCACTTGCCCACTTCCAGGCTGCCCACCTCATGGCTGATGCCGTTGGCAATGGCGGGGTTGATGGTGTACTTGGCGATGTAGCGCTTGACGCGGTGGTTGTCGTTGCGCTGCAGGGCTTCGGCAGGCTCAGCCAGGCCCTGCAACAAGCCCTCGGCGCGCGGGCCGGGGGCCAGCCAGCCGCGCTGCACCTTCATCTTGTGCGCCGTCTGCCAGGTGCGGATGATGACCTCGCCCACCCGGCCCATGGCCTGGCTGTCGCTGCTCATCATGCTGATGGCGCCCAGGTCGTGCAGCACGTCTTCCGCTGCAATCGTTTCTCTGCGGATGCGGCTTTCGGCAAAGGCCAGGTCTTCGGCGATGGACGCGTCCAGGTGGTGGCACACCATCAGCATGTCCAGGTGCTCGTCCACCGTGTTGGCGGTGTAGGGCATGGTGGGGTTGGTGCTGGAAGGCAGGAAGTTGGCCTCGCCCACCACGCGCAGGATGTCGGGCGCATGGCCGCCACCGGCGCCCTCGGTGTGAAAGGCGCACAGGCTGCGGCCCTGGGTGGCGGCGATGGTGTCTTCGACAAAGCCGCTTTCGTTCAGCGTGTCGCTGTGGATGCTGACCTGCGTGTCGGTTTCTTCGGCCACGCCCAGACAGCAGTCGATGCTGGAGGGCGTGGTGCCCCAGTCTTCATGCAGCTTCAGGCCGATGGCGCCAGCTTCAATTTGCTGGCGCAGCGCCGCGGGGCGGCTGGCGTTGCCCTTGCCCAGAAAGCCCAGGTTCATGCTGAAGGCCTCGGCGGCCTGCAGCATGCGCGCCATGTTCTGCGGCCCCGGTGTGCAGGTGGTGGCCAGTGTGCCCGTGGCCGGCCCGGTGCCGCCGCCCAGCATGGTGGTCACGCCGCTCATCAGCGCTTCTTCAATCTGCTGCGGGCAGATGAAGTGGATGTGGCTGTCGATGCCGCCAGCGGTGACGATCATGCCCTCGCCAGCGATGATTTCCGTGCCCGGGCCGATGACGATGTCCACACCCGGCTGCACATCGGGGTTGCCAGCCTTGCCGATGGCCGCGATGCGGCAGCCGCGGATGCCGATGTCGGCCTTCACGATGCCCCAGTGTTCGATGATCAGCGCGTTGGTGATCACGCAGTCCACCGCGTCATGGGCGCTGGGCCCGTTGGGCGCCTGGCTCTGGCCCATGCCGTCGCGGATGGTCTTGCCGCCGCCGAACTTCACCTCTTCGCCGTAGCCACCGGCGCGCAGCGTGAAGTCTTGTTCGACCTCGATGAACAGTTCGGTGTCGGCCAACCGCAAGCGGTCGCCCACGGTGGGGCCATACATCTCGGCATAGGCGCGTCTGGGCAGCGTGGCCATCAGACGGCCCCCTGCACCAGACCGCGAAAGCCCCACACCTGGCGTGCACCTGCGTAAGGCACCAGGGTGACGGTGCGTTGCTGGCCGGGTTCAAACCGCACAGCGGTACCGCTGGCGATGTTCAGCCGCTGACCCTGCGCGGCGACACGGTCAAAACGCAACGCGGCGTTGGTCTCCGCAAAGTGGTAGTGCGAGCCCACCTGGATGGGCCGCTCGCCGGTGTTTTCAACCCGCAGCGTGGTGGTGGTGCGACCGGGGTTGAGCTCGTGGTCGGGGCCGTCGGTGATCATTTCGCCGGGTTGCATGGGCGGCTCCTTATTTGCGGTTGTGCCACCAAATCGCCACCACGGCCACCGCGGCCACCATCACAAAACCCCAGGCGTCGCTGGCATGCCAGTGGCTGTCACCGGGCAGGCCGTGGCCCTGGTGGGCGGCAGCGGTGCCGGCGTGGGCGGCAGCCACCCCTGCGGCAGACCTCAGGGCAATGAAGGTCAGTGCATTTTTCATGTTGGGCCTGTTCAGCAGATGGGTTGGTGCACGGTCACCAGCTTGGTGCCGTCGGGGAAGGTGGCTTCCACCTGAATTTCGGCCACCATGTCGGCCACACCTTCCATCACGTCCTCGCGCGTGAGCACGGTCTTGCCGTCGCCCATCAACTGCGCCACGGATTTGCCGTCGCGCGCACCTTCCAGGATGGCGGCGCTGATGAGCGCCACGGCCTCGGGGTGGTTCAGCTTCAGTCCCCGCCCGCGACGCCTTTCGGCCAGCAACGCCGCGGTGAAGATCAGCAACTTGTCTTTTTCGCGTGGCGTGAGGTCCATGGGGTGGGTGCTTGCAGTGGCGAAGGCAGTGGCATCGTGAACGGGTTGCTAGCAAGCCCGGTGCCAGGCCGACGGCACGCCAGCGCTGCCATACACATACACCGCGCTGGCGCGGCGCGGCGCGCACGTTTCGGCGCACTTGTGCCGCCTGTTGGACGCAAGTTCGGCGCGGTTGTGGCGCGCGCGTGACCGCACGCAGCGGTGCGAGGCGCGTCTAGCGCACCAAATCGAAGCAACCCGCCCGTCAACACGGCGCGCGCACCAAATGCGGGGCACCTTGTGGTGCATGCATGTGCGCGCCCAGGCCCATGGCTGCACTGCATGGTGTTGGCACAGGCCTTGCATTCGACCGCCCTGGAACCGTTTATTCATCAGCCCCCAAGGGCGCATCCAGGAGCAAGATTCATGAAACGCAGGTTTGCACTCAAGACAGCCGTGGCCGCCGCAGTGGCCGCAACAGCCACGGTATCGCTGCTGTCAGCGCCCGCGTTCGCGCAGGCCGGCGGCACCATCAAGGTGGGTGTGCTGCACTCGCTGTCGGGCACCATGGCCATTTCTGAGACGGTGCTGAAAGACGTGGCGCTGATGGCCATCGACGAAATCAACGCCAAGGGCGGCGTGATGGGCAAAAAGGTGGAAGCGGTGGTCGTTGACCCGGCTTCCAACTGGCCGCTGTTTGCTGAAAAGGCCAAGCAGCTGATCACGCAAGACAAGGTGGCCGCCGTGTTCGGCTGCTGGACCAGCGTGTCGCGCAAGAGCGTGCTGCCGGTGTTTGAAGAAACCAATTCGCTGCTGTTCTACCCCGTGCAATACGAAGGTGAAGAACTCAGCAAAAACGTGTTCTACACCGGTGCCGCGCCCAACCAGCAGGCCATACCGGCGGTTGAGTACCTGATGAGCAAAGACGGCGGCAGCGCCAAGCGCTGGGTGCTGCTGGGCACCGACTACGTGTACCCGCGCACCACCAACAAGATCCTGCGCTCCTTCCTGAAAGCCAAGGGTGTGGCCGACGTCGACATCATCGAGGAGTACACACCGTTCGGTCATTCCGACTACCAAAGCATCATCGCCAAGATCAAGAAGTTCGCTGCCGAAGGCAAGAAAACGGCGGTGGTGTCCACCATCAACGGCGACAGCAATGTGCCCTTCTACAAAGAGCTGGGCAACCAGGGTTTGAAAGCCACCGACGTGCCCGTGGTGGCCTTCAGCGTGGGTGAAGAAGAACTGCGCGGTGTGGACACCAAACCGCTGGTGGGCCACCTGGCGGCGTGGAACTACTTCATGTCCATCAAGAGCCCGGCCAACACCGAGTTTGTGAAGAAGTGGAGCGACTACGCCAAGGCCAAGGGCATCGCCGGCCACAAGGACAAGCCGCTGACCAACGACCCGATGGAAGCCACCTACATCGGCATCATGATGTGGAAACAAGCGGTTGAAAAAGCCAAGAGCACCGACACCGACAAGGTGATTGCCGCCATGGCCGGCCAGACCTTCCAGGCGCCCGGTGGCTTCATGTCCACCATGGACAAGGAAAACCACCACCTGCACAAGCCGGTGTTCATTGGCGAGATCAAGGCCGACGGCCAGTTCAACGTGGTGTGGAAAACCAATGGCCCGGTGGTCGCCGACCCCTGGAGCGACTTCATCCCCGAAAACAAAGGCAAGAAAAACGTGCCGGCGAAGAAGTAAGCCCCCAGGCGGGGTGCGCCCGCACCGAGCAAGCGCCTGCGCGCTGGCGCGTGGCTGGCGCACGCCCTGCGGCCTGCAAGCCGCAGGGCAACGCTGGCAGCCGGGCAAGGCCCGTTCCGCGGCGACTGCTGGAAGGGTCGGCCGTGCAGAGCACAGCCTTTCTGAACCCAAGCATCGGTCTCAGGGCCGGTGCTGTAGCCAAATGACTTCATGGTTCCCATTGCTCACACCATCGGCCGCTGGTTGCTGGCTTTGATGCTGGTGGTCAGTGCCCCTGCCCACGCGCTGACACAAGGCCAGGCGCTGGCCATCGCGCAGGGTGAAACTGATGCGCGAATCGAAGCGCTGGCCACTGCCACTGCTGCGGCCACCGACGGTTTGGCGCCGTTCGTGCGTGCCTTGCTGGACGACGAAGTGAAGATTGCCGGCACCCGCGTGCTGCTGGTGCGCGACGGCAAGGCCAAAGACGCAGAAACAGGCGCCGATACCAGCTTACCCGCCGACGCTGAAGACGTCGTCAACAACAACCGCATGCGGCAGGAACTTGAAGCCGCACTGGCCGGGCTGCAGCTCTTTTCGCCCGACCGCAGCCTGCGCAGCAAAGCCATCAACGAACTGAAAGACAGTGTTGACGAAGCCAAGTTGCCCTTGATTGAAAAGGCCCTGGCGGCGGAGACCGACGCCGACCTGAAGGTGCGCCTTGAACAGCTGCGCGCTGCCGCGCTGCTGGTGTCGCCCGACAAGAACCAACGCTTGCAAGCCGCCAAACTGCTGGGCGCCAGCCAGCTGCCGGCGATGGCGGCGCTGCTGACCGAACGCATGGCCTCAGAAGCCGACCGGGAAGTGAAGGCCGCCATGGCGGTATCGATCGACGCCGTGCGCAGCCGCCTGGCTTGGGGCGAACGCCTGGGTGTGCTGTTCACCGGCATCAGCCTGGGCAGCATCCTGCTGCTGGTGGCGTTGGGCCTGGCCATCACCTACGGGCTGATGGGTGTCATCAACATGGCGCATGGCGAGCTGCTGATGATTGGCGCCTACGCCACCTATGCGGTGCAAAACGTCTTCCGCACCATGCTGCCCAACCACTTTGACTGGTACATCGCAGCCGCCATACCGCTGTCGTTTCTGGCGGCGGCGCTGGTGGGCGCGTTGATGGAGCGCACCGTCATCCGCTGGCTGTACGGCCGGCCGCTGGAAACGCTGCTGGCCACCTGGGGCATCAGCCTGATCTTGATGCAAACGGTGCGCACACTCTTTGGGGCGCAAAACGTCGGCGTTGAAAACCCGTCGTGGCTGTCGGGTGGCCTGCAGGTGCTGCCCAACCTGACGCTGCCCTACAACCGGCTGGCCATCATCGTGTTTGCGGCCCTGGTGCTGGCCGGTGCGGCGCTGCTGATGTCCCGCACGCGGCTGGGCCTGTTTGTGCGCGGCGTGACGCAAAACCGCCGCATGGCCGCTTGCATGGGCGTCAACACGGCGCGCATCGACACCTACGCATTTTCGCTGGGCGCCGGCATCGCTGGCCTGGCCGGCTGTGCGCTCAGCCAGGTGGGCAACGTGGGGCCCGACCTGGGCCAGGGCTACATCGTTGACAGCTTCATGGTGGTGGTGTTGGGCGGCGTGGGCCAGCTGGCCGGCACGGTGTACGCCGGCCTGGGCCTGGGGGTGCTGAATAAATTGCTGGAAGGCTGGCAGGGCGCTGTGCTGGCGAAAATCATGGTGCTGGCCTTCATCGTCATCTTCATCCAAAAGCGGCCCCAAGGCATCTTTGCGATGAAAGGCCGGAGCGCTGAAGCATGACGAACACCACCGCAACTTGGCCCGGTAGCAGCCCGGTGGTGATACCGCGCTCAGCGCTGGGCCCGCGAGGCTGGACGGTGGTCATGGCGCTGGCGCTGACCATCGTGCTGGTGGTACCCGTGCTGAACCTGTGGGTGCCGCCAGGCAACCTGTTCCACCTGAGCGACTTCTACGTCGGCCTGCTGGGCAAGATCCTTTGTTATGCCATCTGCGCGCTGGCGATGGATTTGATCTGGGGCTACACCGGCATCCTGAGCCTGGGCCACGGCCTGTTTTTCGCGCTGGGCGGCTACGCGATGGGCATGTATTTGATGCGCCAGATCGGCACCGACGGGCAATACAAAAGCCACATGCCCGATTTCATGGTGTTCCTGAACTGGAAAGAATTTCCGTGGCACTGGGCCTTGAGCGACAGCTTCATCGGCCAGATGTTGCTGGTGGTGCTGGTGCCCGGCCTGTTGGCCTTCGTGTTCGGTTTCTTCGCCTTTCGCTCGCGCATCAAGGGTGTGTATTTCTCCATCATCACGCAGGCGCTGACCTTTGCCGCGATGCTGCTGTTCTTCCGCAACGAAACCGGTTTTGGCGGCAACAACGGCTTCACCGACTTCAAACGCATTTTGGGCGTGCCCATCGACCAGACCATGAAGGTGGGCCTCTGTGTGCTGAGTGGCTTGACGCTGCTGGGCTTTTATGTGATAGCGCGCGCCATCGTCAACAGCAAGGCCGGGCGTGTGCTGCAGGCCATACGCGATGCCGAAACACGCGTCATGTTCAGCGGCTACAACCCTGTCGCCTACAAGCTGGCCATCTGGACCCTGAGCGCCGTGATGTGCGGCGTGGCCGGCGCGCTGTACGTGCCGCAGGTGGGCATCATCAACCCGGGTGAAATGAGCGCGGCAGCGGGCATCGAGATTGCCATCTGGGCCGCGGTGGGTGGGCGCGGCACGTTGGTCGGGCCCATCCTGGGCGCGTTTTTCGTCAACGGGGCCAAGAGCTGGTTCACGGTCGCGTTCCCCGAGTTCTGGCTGTTTTTCCTGGGCGCATTGTTCATCGCCGTAACGCTGTTTTTACCCCATGGCTTGCTGGGCCTGCTGCAGAAGTTGCGTGGCCGAAGCGCGGCTGCCGACAACGAGAAGGCCGAGCCATGACGCCCGAGCTGATGGCAGCCGGCGCGCGCCAGCGGGCCGAGTTCGATGCCCGGCGGCAGGGGAACTCCAAACAGTCATTTGCATCCGGCCGACCGGGGCGCGCCGGTGTGCCCGACTTTGCACAAGGGGTGGCGCTGTACCTGGAAGACGTCACCGTCAGCTTCGACGGCTTCAAGGCCCTGAACGCTTTGAGCTTGACCATCAACGTGGGCGAACTGCGCTGCATCATCGGCCCCAACGGCGCCGGCAAGACCACGATGATGGACTGCATCACCGGCAAGACCCGGCCCGACGCCGGGCGCGTGTTTTTCGGCTCCACCATCGACCTGCTGCGCCTGACCGAACCCGAGGTGGCGCAGGCCGGCATAGGCCGCAAGTTCCAGAAACCCACGGTGTATGAACACTTGAGCGTGCTGCAAAACCTGGAACTGTCGCTGCGCGCCGACCGCCGCGTGAGCGCCAGCCTGTTCTCAAAACTGGGTGGCGTGCAGCTGGACCGGTTGGGTGAACTGCTGCAGCTAATTCATTTGACGCCTGAGGCCCACCGCACCGCCGGGCTGCTGAGCCACGGCCAGAAACAGTGGCTGGAAATTGGCATGCTGCTGGCGCAAGACCCCAAGCTGCTGCTGCTGGACGAACCCGTGGCCGGCATGACCGACGAAGAAACCGAACGCACGGCCGAGTTGTTCTTGACGCTGGAAGGCCAGCACAGCCTGGTGGTGGTGGAACACGACATGAAGTTTGTGGACGCGCTGACGCAAGGCCGCAAGAAGGTGACCGTGTTGCACGAGGGCAGCGTGCTGGCCGAAGGCCTGCTGACCGAGGTTCAGGCCAACGAGAAGGTGGTGGAGGTCTACCTTGGTCGCTGAACATGCTGCGCCGCTCCTGTCCGTCAGCGGCCTGAACCAGTACTACGGCGGCAGCCACATCCTGCGCGATGTTGCGCTGGAAGCGCGCGTCGGTGAAATCACCGTGGTGCTGAGCCGCAACGGCGTGGGCAAGACCACGCTGCTGAAAAGCCTGATGGGCGTGGTGTCGGTGAAAACT
>JAYVSX010000357.1:0-11248 GCA_043774975.1 Rubrivivax sp. | reverse complement strand
CTGCGCGACGGCACCGCCTTGGCCGCCGTCTTGCCCGCCACGGCGCGGCAGTTTGCGCGCGCCATCGTGATGCCCAAACTGCGGCCGCCGGTGACCACGGCCGCAGCAGCGCTGGCCTACCGCCAGCGCATCCAGGCCGCGCTGCCCCAGACCGGACCGGGCAGCGACTTTCAGCCCTTGATGACGCTCTACCTCACCGACAACACACCGCCCGACGAAATTCGCCGGGCGCGTGATGCGGGCGTGGTGGCGCTCAAGCTCTACCCGGCCGGGGCCACCACCAACAGTGACGCGGGCGTCACCGATGTGCGCAAGACCTACGCCACGCTGGAGGCCATGCAGCGCGAAGGCCTGCTGCTCTTGGTGCATGGCGAAGTGACCGACCCGGACATCGACATCTTTGACCGCGAGGCCGTTTTCATCGACCGCGTGATGCAGCCTTTGCGCCGCGACATGCCCGAATTGAGAGTGGTGTTCGAGCACATCACCACCGCCGACGCCGCCGCCTATGTGCAGGGCAGCGACAACTTCACGGCAGCCACCATCACCGCGCACCACCTGCTCTACAACCGCAACGCGCTGTTCATGGGCGGGCTGCGCCCCCACTATTACTGCCTGCCGGTGCTGAAGAAGGAACAACACCGCCTGGCTTTGGTGCAAGCCGCCATCTCGGACAGCGGCCGGTTTTTTCTGGGCACCGACAGCGCCCCCCATGCGGCGGCCCTGAAGGAACAAAGCGTCTGCGGCGCAGGCTGCTACACCGCGCCCGCTGCGCTGGAGCTCTATGCAGAAGCGTTTGAAGCTGCCGGAGCGTTGCACCATCTGGAGGGGTTTGCCAGCCTGCACGGCCCGGCGTTTTACGGCCTGCCGTTGAACAGCGGAACGGTTACGTTACGCCGCGAATCCTGGACCCTGCCCGAATCGCTGCCCTTTGGCGACGCCACCATCAAGCCGCTGCGCGCCGGCGAAACCCTGAACTGGCGGCTGGCCTAAGGCCACCCAGGCACGTTCTCGTCAACGGCATTCACCTTTTGCAGGTCCCAGAATTTGCCGACGCCGGCCACGGCGTGTTGGTCGATGCGCCTGAGCGCGCTTTGGCCCTGATGCGCGATTTCATCGCCGAGTAAAGTCCGCGTATGAGCCAAGACCGAGTGATGCTGCTGATCGATGCCGACAACGTGTCGGTCGACGTGATGGAGCAGGCCGTGCGCCTGCTGCTCAACCAGCACGGGGGGCTGCACGTGCGCCGCGCCTACTGCACGGCCGAAAGTGCCGTCAGCAACCAGGTGGCCTTCAAGCGCCTGGGCATCAAGCCCATGGTCAACCTGGCGGCGGGCAAAAACAGCACCGACATCGCGCTGGCGGTGGACGCCATCGACCTGGTGTTGGCGGAACGGCCCGATGTGGTGGTGATCGCCTCATCGGACTCCGACTTTGCACCGCTGGTGCACCGCCTGCGCGAAAAAGGCTGCGTGGTGCGCGGTATCGGTCAAAAAGGCAAGACCGGGGACGAGACGCAGGAGGTTTACGACGACTTCACGGTGCTGGAACACCACCGGGCCATCGCTGGCGAGGTGGAGGCCGGAAAACCCGCCCGCAAGACCGCTCGCAAGACTGCCCGAGACCCCGCCCGCGAACCCGCCCGCAAGGTGGCCCGCAAGACCGCAGTGCCTGTGCCGGCCGTTGACAAAGCCGAACCCGCCAAAAAGGCGCCAGCCGCCCGCAAAGTGGCTGCCCGGGCGAACGCCCTTGCTGCGCCATCCCAGGAGTCCGCCGCTGAAGACTTGCTGACCGCGCCCGAGAGAACGCCCAAGAGCACGCCAGCGGCCAAGCCTGCAGCCCGCAAGACCGCCGCGCGAAAGTCTGCCGGTGCTGCGGTCACGGGGACTGGGGCGGCGGCTGGGGCGGCGGGTGGTGCTGCAGGTGACGCTGCAGGTGGTGCTGCAGGTGGTGCGACTGGAGGCGCAGCCCCTGGCACAGCCGGTGCGGCCGCTGGTTCAGCCCGTGGTTCAGCCCGCGGTACTGCCAAACCCTCGGGCACCTCGGTGCAAGCCGTGCTGGCCTGCCTGCCAGAAGTGGCCGCCGGCAAGAGCTTGGCGCTGAATGTGGCTGTTCGGCGGCTGCGGGAGTCGCAGCTGCTGGGCAAAAACAGCTCGTCTCTGAAGCTGTTTGCCCAACTCAGCGACCAGTTTGAGCTTCTGCCCGTTGGAAAGCCCACCCAAGTCCGTTTGCGCCACTGAGCCGCCACTGAGCCGCCACTTAGCTGCTACCAAGCTGCTACAAGCATGTGGCTGACCGGCTAATCAGCACCCAAGCGGGTTTGGGACCCGATCCCTGCGTGAAACCCCTAGGTCGAATGGGCTTGCTTGAAAGAGGCCCAGCAGCCCTAACATCTGGTCCTGTCTGGAATTCACTGCGGCACCGGAGGCCGCCAACGCCATGAAACGCATCCTGCTGTTTGTTGTCACCAACCTGGCTGTCATGCTGGTGCTGGGCATTGCCGCGAGCCTGCTGGGCGTCAACCGCTTCCTCACCGCCAATGGCCTGAACCTGGGCATGCTGCTGGGTTTTGCGGCGTTGATGGGCTTTGGCGGCGCGATCATCTCGCTGTTGATCAGCAAGCCGATGGCCAAGTGGTCGACGGGCGCAAAGCTCATCAACGACAGCGCCGACCCCACCCACCGCTGGATCGTCAGCACCGTTGAAGGCTTTGCCAAGAAGTCCAACATCGGCATGCCCGACGTGGCCATCTACGACGGTGAGGCCAACGCCTTTGCCACCGGTGCGTTCAAGAACTCCGCGCTGGTGGCCGTGTCCACGGGTCTGCTGCACAGCATGAGCCGCGAAGAGGTGGAAGCCGTGATCGCCCACGAAGTGGCCCACGTGGCCAATGGCGACATGATCACCATGGCGTTGATTCAGGGCGTGATGAACACCTTTGTGGTCTTCCTGTCGCGCGTCATCGGTTACTTCGTCGACAAGGTCATCCTCAAGAACGACCGCGGCGGGGTGGGCATCGGCTACTACGTCACCACCATCGTGCTCGACATCGTGCTGGGCGTGCTGGCGGCCGTGGTGGTGGCCTGGTTCTCGCGCCAGCGCGAGTACCGCGCCGACGCGGGTGCTGCCGCGCTGATGGGCCGCAAGCAACCGATGATCAATGCGCTGGCCCGTCTGGGTGGCCTGGACCCCGGCCAGCTGCCGCAGAGCATGGCCGCCATGGGCATCAGCGGCAAGCCCAGCGGCATGATGGCGCTGATGTCGAGCCACCCGCCCATTGAAGACCGCATTCGGGCGCTGCAGCAGGCAACGTAAAGGGCTGTTGCACGCTGCCCAGCGTGGCGTCAAGCGCAATGCCAGCCGAGCGCGTTCTTTTTGAACCGCCCGTGTCATGACGTCCCAGACTTTGGCCAACACCGCGGGGTCTTGCATCTTCTGACCTATTGGCGTGGATCCCGACCTGCGCATCAAGTCTTGGGCTTCAGGACTTGGGCTTCAGGACTTGCGCATTGAGACTTGCGCATCAGGACTTTGCTTTGGGCAACCGGCCCATCAGGTAGAACTCGTCATTGGGACGCATGCCGCTGAGGTTGGCCATGCGGTTGCTCAAGCCGAAGAAGGCGGTGATGGCACCGATGTCCCAGGCGTCTTCGTCGCTGAAGCCGTGGGCCTTCAAGGCCTGCAGGTCGGCGTCTTCGATGGTGTGCGATTCGTTGCAGACCTTCATCGCAAAGTCCAGCATGGCGCGCTGCCGTGGTGCGATGTCGGCCTTGCGGTAGTTGACGGCCACCTGGTCGGCCACCAGCGGCTTCTTTTCGTAGATGCGCAAAATCGCGCCGTGCGCCACCACGCAGTACAGGCATTGGTTGGCTGCCGAGGTGGCGACGATGATCATCTCGCGGTCGCCCTTGCTCAGGCCGCCGGTGTCCTTCAGCAACAGCGCGTCGTGGTAGGCCATGAAGGCGCGCCACTCGGCAGGCCGGTGGGCCAAGGCCAGGAAGACGTTGGGCACGAAGCCGGCCTTTTGCTGGACTTCCAGGATGCGTTGACGCATGTCGTCTGGCAGGTCCTGCAGTTCGGGCACGGGGTAGCGTGAGATGTTGGTCATCTGGGGCCTTTCAGGCTGGAGGGTTCAAAAACTCACGAAGCACGGAACTGCATTTCATGCAGCCGTGCGTAGAGCCCACCCGCCGCCAGAAGCTGCGCGTGGGTGCCTTGTTCGACCAGCCGGCCGCCGTCCATGGCCAGCACGCGGTCGGCGTTTTCGATGGTCGACAGGCGGTGCGCGATGACGATGGTGGTGCGGCCCTTCATCAGCCCTTCCAGCGCGTCTTGCACGGCGCGTTCGCTTTCGTTGTCCAGTGCCGACGTGGCCTCGTCCAGGATCAAGACCGGCGCGTTCTTGGCGATGGCGCGGGCAATCGCCAGGCGCTGGCGTTGGCCACCCGACAGCTGGTTGCCGTTGTGGCCGATGGCGGTGTCCAGACCCTGGGGCAAGCCGTCGGCAAAGTCCAGCAGGTGCGCGGCCTTGAGCGCAGCGCGCACCTCGTCGCGTGTCATGGCTGCGCCCAGGCTGACGTTGGCCGCCACGGTGTCGTTGAACAAGACCACGTCCTTGCTGACCAGCGCAAACTGACGGCGCAGGGCCTGCGTGTCCCATTCGGGCAGCGGCACGCCGTCCAGCAAGATGCGGCCCGAAGTGGGGGCTATGAAACGCGGCAACAGGTTCACCAGCGTGGTCTTGCCCGCGCCCGAGGGCCCCACCAGCGCGATGGTTTCACCTGAGCGCACGTGCAGCGTCAGCTGGTCGACCGCCACCGGGCTGTCTTCGCGGTAGCGCAGGCTGACGGCTTCGAAGGTGATGTCGCCGCGGGCGCGGCCAGCGGTGTGGTTGGTTTCCCCGGCTGGAGTTGCAGGTGCCCCGGTGTACGAGCCGCCCTTTTCCACCGGGCTGTGTTCAATCAAGTCCAGGCCCCTTTCAACCGCGGCCAGACCGCGGGTCAGCGGTGCCATCACGTCCGACAGGTGTTTGATCGGCGCAATCAACTGCAGCATGGCCATCACGAAGGCCACAAATCCGCCCACGGTGGCGCCACTGGCGCTGCTTTGCCACAGCGCCACCGTGATCACGCCCGACAGCGCACAAGCGGCCAGCATCTGGGTGACGGGCGTCATCGTGGCACCCGCCACCACGGCCTTCAGCATCAGGCGGCGCACGCTGTCGGCGCTGGCCAGGAAACGTTGCGCCTGATGCTGCTGCGCGCCATGCAGCCGCACCGTTCGCCAGGCCAACATGTTTTCTTCCACCACATAGGCCAGCTCATCCGTGGCTTTCTGGCCCTCCACAGTCAACCGGTGAAGCCGCTTGCCCAGGGCTCGCATCACCAGGCCGACAGCCGGGAAGAGCAGGGCCACCACCAAGGTCAGCTGCCAGTTCAGCCACAGCAAGTAGCCCAGCAGGGCCACCAACGTGAACGTGTCGCGCACCAGGGTCAGCAGGGAATTGACCAGGATGGTCACCCCAGCCTGCGCTTCGTAGACCAGTGTGTTGGTCATGCCACTGGCGGTTTGGCGGGTGAACAAGGCGCTTTCGCTGGCCAGCAGACGCGCGAACATGGCTTCGCGCAGCTTCAGCACGGCGCGGTTGGCCGTCCAGGCCAGGCCGTATTGCGCGATGAAGCCCGCCAGGCTGCGCAGCGCAAACAGGCCGATGATGGCCGCCGGCACCATCCACAAAGGCAACTGGCCACGCGTGAAACCCTGGTCGAGCAAGCGGTTCATCAGCGCCGGTATCAGCGGCTCGGTGAGCGCGGTGACCAGGGCTCCCAGCGTGGCGGCAACCAACCCGGCGCGGCTGGTGCGGATGTAGGGCAGGAGCCGCGCAAAGCGCTGCAGAAGAGTTGACATGGGTTGCTGGCCTGGCCCGCCGCTGGATGGGTGCCATGGCGGCGGCATTATCAGGTGGAGTCCAAGCCATCAAGAATGAGGGAACCCGCAGCGAGCCGGTGAGTCGTACGGTGCTGCCTACAATGTGGCGACCAGCCCCGAAGCGCCCACTACCGTGCTGACCCAAGCGCCCCACGACGTGCCTGAACCTGCTCTCGACGCCCCCTTGCTGCCCCGCCGTCGCCTCTTGGCTGTTGCGACGGCCAGCGCCGTTGGCGCTGGATTGCCCGTGTGGGCTCAAGTCAGGGTGGACATCAGCGGCGTCGGCACGACGCAAATTCCGGTAGCGCTGGCGCCGTTTCGCGACGAAGCCAGTTCGGGCGTGTTGGTGTCGGCCGTGATCAAGGCCGACCTGGAGCGCAGCGGTTCGTTTCGCGTCATCGACGGCGAGCGCGGCCTGGACGAGCGCAGCACGGTGGACCTGGCCGCTTGGCGCGGCCGCGGCGCCGACGCCCTGGTGGGTGGCTCGGTGGCGCGCTTGGCCGATGGGCGTTTTGACGTGCGCTACAAACTCTGGGATGCCGTGAAAGGCGAACAGTTGCAGGGCCAGAGCAAACTGGTGCTGCCGGCCGACCTGCGCTTGGCCGCCCACCGCGTGGCCGACGAAATCCACGAAAAACTCACCGGTGAACGGGGTGTCTTTGCCACCCGCATTGCCTACGTGCTGCGCACGGGCAAGCGCTACACGCTGCACATCACCGACCCCGACGGCGAAGGCGGGCAGGTTGCGCTGGCCAGCCCCGAGTCCATCATTTCCCCGGCCTGGGCGCCCGACGGCAAACGTCTGGCCTATGTGTCGTTCGAGACCCAAAAGGCTGCGGTCTGGGTGCAGGACCTGACCACTGGCGAGCGCCGTATGGTGGCCAATTTCAAAGGCAGCAACAGCGCGCCGGCTTGGTCGCCCGATGGACAAAGCCTGGTGCTCACCCTGTCGTTGGCCGGCCCTGCGCAGCTGTACAAGGTGCCTGCTGCGGGCGGCACACCCAGGCGGCTGACCAGCAGCAACGCCATCGACACCGAGGCCGTCTACAGCCCCGACGGCCGTCACATCTACTTCGTCAGCGACCGCGGGGGTGGCCCGCAGGTCTACCGGGTGGGCTCTGAAGGCGGCGCGGTGGAGCGCATCACCTTTGCGGGCGACTACAACATCAGCCCCAGCATCAGCCCGGATGGCAAGCAACTGGCCTTCATCACGCGCCAAAGCGGGGCGTTCCGCCTGATGCTGCAAGAAATTGGATCTGGCCAGGCCGCAACTTTGACCGACACCCGCGACGATGAAAGCCCCAGCTTTGCACCCAACGGCCGGCTCATCGTCTATGCCACGCGTACCCAAGGCAACGACGTGTTGATGACCACCACGCTTGATGGCAAGATCAAAACGCGCTTGCTCAGCAGCGGCGCGGACATGCGTGAACCGGCCTGGGGCCCGTTTGGCCGCTGACCGACAGATTGAACCGTTGACTGGATTGCTGACTGACCGACTGACCGACTGACCGAATGAAGCTTCGACTCACCGCTTGACGGCGTGGCCCCTGAAGGCAGGCAAGTTTTTTCACCCCACCGCATTGGAGACAACCATGAAGCACCTCACCTCTTGCACCTGGGCCATCGCTGCAGCCATGGCGTTGCTGGCGGGCTGCGAGTCGCCCAGCAAGGTCTCCAGCGCTGCTGTTGCCCCGTTGGACACCCGCTCGCCGGTGGCCACGGCAGGAACCGGTTCCGCTGCAGCTGCGGCCACGCCTGCAACCACCAGCGGCACTTCTCAGTCCAGCGTCTCCACCGTCAACCTGGCAACGCCGCGTTCTGGTTCGGCGGGCGCCGTAGCGGGTGCCGCGGCCATGTCTGCACCGGCCCAGCGCGTGGTGTACTTTGACTTCGACAGCTTCGTCATCAAGGATGAATTCCAGGGCCTGCTCGACGGCCACGCCAAGGTGCTGGCGCGCACCAGCGGCAAACGCATGGTCATTGAAGGTCACACCGACGAGCGCGGTGGCCGCGAGTACAACCTGGCGCTGGGGCAAAAGCGTGCCGAAGCGGTGGTCAAGTCCTTGGCTTTGCTGGGCGTGCCCGAAGGCCAAATGGAGGCCGTGAGCTTCGGCGAAGAGCGCCCAGCGGCCAATGGCGGTGATGAAACCGCCTGGTCCCGCAACCGCCGCGCCGAACTGAAGGACCGCTGAAATGAGGGTTCGCGTGGGGTTCTTGCCAGCCTGGGTGGCGTGGGTGTCGGTACTCTTGCTGTCCAGCAGCCCGGCCATGGCTTTCCTGAACGACGAAGAGGCACGCAAAGCCATCGTCGAACTGCGCGGACGCGTGGTGGTCATGGAAGATCAGGCCAAGTCGCGGGCTTCGGAGTTGTCAGCGGCCAACGCGCAGAACGTGCAGCTCACCGAACAACTGGTGGCCATGCGGCGCAGTCTGCTGGACCTGAACAACCAGCTGGAAAGCATTCGTGGAGAACTGGCCAAACTGCGCGGCAATGACGAGCAAACGCTTCGCGAGATTGCCGAAGTGCAACGCCGCCAGCGCGATGTGGCGCAAGGGCTGGACGACCGGCTGCGCAAGATCGAGCCGGTCAAGGTGTCACTGGACGGACGCGACTTCCTGGCCGAACCCGAAGAGAAGCGCGCTTTCGAGGAAGCCTTCGCCGCCATCCGCGGCGGTGACTTCGACAAGTCCGTGGCGCTGTTTGCCAACTTTCAGCGCCGCTACCCTGGCAGTGGCTATCAAGACGCAGCGCGTTTCTGGTTGGGCAATTCGCAGTACGGGCGGCGCGACTACAAAGAGGCCATTTCCGTCTTTCGTGTCTTTGTCAACAACGCACCCGAGCACCCTCGCGCGCCAGAAGCCTTGCTGGCCGTGGCCAACAGCCAAGCCGAGATGAAGGATCCGAAGGGTGCGCGCAAGACCATCGAAGAGCTGATGAAGGCCTACCCCCAGTCAGAAGCGGCCCAGGCTGGCAAGGACCGACTGGCTTCCATCAAGTAAACGGTGCCGCCGGCGACGGCGTGTTCAGCGGCTGAAACGCCTGGCGCACTGGCGGCACAATCCAGGTATGCAGGAATCTGATCTCCCCGGGCTGGTGGCCCAGGTGCTCTGGGCGGCGTTTGCGTTGTCGGTGGTTTTTGGCGCGATTGCCCAGCGCACCCACTTTTGCACCATGGGCGCGGTGTCCGACATCGTCAACATGGGCGACTGGGCGCGCATGCGCATGTGGCTGATGGCCATGGGTGTGGCCATGGTCGGCTTCAACAGCATGGTGGCGCTGGGCTGGGTGCAGGCCGGGCAAAGTGTTTATGCCGGCCCCAAACTCATCTGGCTGAGCAACCTGTCGGGCGGCTTGATGTTTGGCTTTGGCATGGTTCTGGCGTCAGGCTGTGGCAGCAAAACGCTGGTGCGCATTGGTGGCGGCAGCCTGAAGAGCTTGATCGTCTTCGTGGTTCTTGCGGTGGCTTCTTATGCCACCCTGCGCGGCATCACCGCGGTGGTGCGCGTGGCCACGGTGGATACCGTGGCGCTGACCCTGCCCACTGGCCAGGACCTGCCGTCTTTGGTGGCCTGGGCCGGCGGCTGGGCCAAGGGCCAGGTGGCACTGGGGCTGGGTCTGCTGATGGGCGGCGCATTGATCGTGTTTGCCCTGGCCAAGCCTGAAGGGCGCCAAGGTGATGCGTTGTTGGCGGGGCTGGGGCTGGGCGCGGTCATCGTGGGCGTGTGGTGGGTGTCGGGTCGACTGGGGCACCTGGCCGAACATCCCGTGACTCTGGAAGAGGTTTTCTTGGCCACCAACACACAGCGCATGGAGTCGCTGACCTTTGTCGCCCCGATGGCCTACACGGTGGACTGGCTGATCTTGTTCAGCGACAAGAGCAAGGTGCTGACCGTGGGCATCGTCAGCACATTTGGGGTGATCCTGGGCTCAGCCGCCGTCGCGCTGGCCAACCGCAGTTTCCGTTGGGAAGGCTTTGCCAACACCGAAGACACCGCCAATCACCTGGTGGGCGCGGTGCTGATGGGGGTGGGCGGTGTTACCGCCATGGGGTGCACCGTAGGCCAGGGTCTGAGCGGCGTGTCGACCTTGGCTCTGGGCAGTTTCATCGCCTTGGCCGGCATCATGGGTGGCGGGGTATTGGCACTGCGATACCAAGTGTGGCGGCTGGAAAGCCAAGTCTGAAGCTGCAGCCAGACGCCGCTGAGTCAGCCGACGTCGAGCGCCGCTTTGGCGGTTTGCGGCGCCTGTACGGCGACGTCGGCTACGCCCGCGTGCGCCAAGCCCGCGTGGCGGTGGTGGGCTTGGGCGGTGTGGGCTCGTGGGCAGTGGAGGCATTGGCACGCAGCGGGGTGGCCCAATTGGTGCTGTTTGACCTGGACCAGGTCTCCGAGTCCAACATCAACCGCCAAGCGCAGGCCACCAGCCTGACCGTGGGCATGGCCAAGGTGCAAGCCTTGCAAGATCGCATCCATCTCATCCACCCCCGTTGCGACGTGGTGGGCGTGGAAGAGTTTGTTTCCAACGACAACTGGCCCGACCTTTTGCCAACCCCCGTGGACGCACTGATCGACGCTTGCGACATGGTGTCGGCCAAGGCCGCGTTGGCCACCTGGGGCATGAGCAGCGGTGTGCCGGTGGTGTGCGTGGGCGCCGCGGGCGGCAAACGCCTTCCTCAGCGGGTGGAAGTGGAAGACTTGGCCGACACCAGCCACGACCCTTTGCTGGCCAGCTTGCGTCAGCGCCTGCGCAAGGCCGGCACCGCACCGCGGCAAGGGCCCATGGGCGTGCGTTGTGTTTTTTCGCGCGAGAGCGTGGCCCAGCCTGCCCAGTCCTGCGAAGTCGACACTTCGGCGCAGGCTGCAGGCGACGGCACGCTCAACTGCCATGGCTACGGCTCCAGCGTCACCGTCACCGCGACATTCGGCTTGGTAGCCGCAGGCGAAGTTCTGGCCTTGCTGCAGGCGGCTCAGCCCAGCCAGAAACCGAGAAAACAGCTGATATAGTCTGGGGTTCTTCGGATGGGTCGTTAGCTCAGTCGGTAGAGCAGCGGACTTTTAATCCGTTGGTCGCGTGTTCGAGTCACGCACGACCCACCACGCGAATATTTACAGCTCGGTTTACAGCTCGGTTTACAGCTCGGTTTACAGCTCGGTTTACAGCTCGGTTTACAGCTCGGTTTACAGATCAGTTCACGGATCAGTTTTCGCATCTTTTTCAGGGCTCTTAGCTCAGTTGGTAGAGCAGCGGACTCTTAATCCGTAGGTCGAGTGTTCGAGTCACTCAGGGCCCACCAAAAATTAAGTGTTGAAGATCAAC
>JAYVSX010000356.1:0-7470 GCA_043774975.1 Rubrivivax sp. | reverse complement strand
CGGGCCAGGGCACGCTGCGCGCGGTGGGCACGCTGCTGCACAAGACCACCACGCTGGCCTTCACCGAAGGCAGCGTCTTCAACCAAGACCAGCAGCTGTGTGCGCACGCCACCGCCACTTTCAAATTTCTGCGCGCCTTGCCCACCACCGGTCGGCAGCCGCAGGCCCTGCAACACAACCCCAAGGAATGACCATGATCAACCACCGCATCGTGCTGGCTGCACGCCCCGCCGCCGAAGCCACGCTGGAACACTTCCGCCTGGAAACGGTGGACACACCGTCAGTGCCCGTTGGCCACGTGCTGGTGCGTGTGCATTTCATGAGCCTGGACCCCTACATGCGCATGCGCATGAACGACGCCAAGAGTTACGCCGCGCCAGTGGGCATCGGTGACGTGATGGTGGGCGGCACCGTGGGTGAAGTCGTCGAGTCACGCCAGGACGGTTTTGCGCCCGGCGACAAGGTGGTGTGCATGGGCGGCTGGCAAGAGCTGGCGGTGTTGGACGCGCGAACGCCCGGCATGGTGCGCAAGGTGGATGCGTCGCGCATTCCCTTGTCGGCCTTTTTGGGTGCGGTGGGCATGCCCGGTGTCACCGCCTGGGTGGGCTTGAACCACATCATTGAAGCCAAGGCCGGTGAGACCGTGGTCGTCAGCGCCGCCAGTGGTGCCGTGGGCAGTGTGGTGGGCCAGTTGGCCAAGGCCAAGGGCTGCCGTGTGGTGGGCTTGGCGGGCGGCGCACACAAGTGCGCCTACGTCGTCAAGGATCTGGGCTTTGACGCCTGCATCGACTACAAACAGCACCCCGATTTCAAGTCGCTGGGCGCAGCGCTGGACGCGGCCGCACCGCAAGGCGTGGACGGCAATTTTGAGAACGTCGGCGGCCTGATCCTGGACGTGGTGACCTCGCGCATGAACGCCTTTGGCCGCATGGCGCTGTGCGGCATGATTTCGGGCTACGACGGGCAGTCGCTGGCGCTAAACAACGCCCGCTTGTTGCTGACCCAACGCCTGAAACTGCAGGGCTTCATCGTCAGCGAACACATGGCGCTGTGGCCGCAGGCGCTGAAAGAGCTGGGCCTGGGCGTGGCCACCGGGCAGATCAAGTTCCGCGAAAGCGTGGCCCAGGGCATCGCCGCCGCGCCAGAGGCTTTCCTGGGCTTGTTGAAGGGCAGGAACTTTGGCAAACAACTGGTGGGTTTGATTTGAACTGGACCTGGCAGCGCTTTGCTGAGCTGGGCGTCGACAACCTCTACGACGCCCTGGCACTGCGCTGCCGCGTCTTCATCCTGGAGCAGGGCGCCTACCTCGACCCCGACGGCCTGGATCGGCAGGCCTGGCATCTTTTGGGCCGGGACGACAGCGGCACCTTGCAGGCTTATCTGCGCGTGGTGGACCCGGGCCTGAAATACGCCGAGCCGTCGATCGGCCGCGTCATCACATCGCCCGAAACACGCGGCACCGGTCTGGGCCGCCAACTGTTTGCCCAAGGCGTGGCGCGCTGTCAAGCTGCGTGGCCAGGGCAGGGCATTCGCATCAGTGCGCAGGCCCACCTGGAAAGGCTCTACGGCAGCTTTGGCTTTGTCCGCGTGGGTGAACCGTATGGCGAAGACAACATCCCGCATCTGCAGATGGAGAAAGCGCCATGACCGTTGCCACGCACGAGGTCTTCAACCAAAGCCGCGCCTTTGAAGGGGTGAACCTTTTCCAAGCCAATCGGCCCTTGCGGGACGCACTGGCACTGCACGCACCTGGGCTGCCAACCACGCGGCTCGACGCCCTGGGCGCTGAGTTGGGCAGTGCTGACATGCAAACCCACGCACGTCTGGCCAACACCCACGGTCCGGTGCTGCACACGCACAGCCGCACCGGCCAGCGTCTGGACGAAGTGGAGTTTCACCCCAGCTACCACCACCTGCTGGGCCGGGCCTTGCATCATGGTTTGCATGGCACGCCGTGGGCCGGCGGCGCAGGCTCGCATGTGGAACGCGCTGCCGCTTTCATGCTCTTCACCGAGACCGAGCCTTCGGTGCTGTGCCCCGTGTCGATGAGCTACGCGGTGACACCGGCCTTGCGCGCCAACCCCGCGCTGCAAGCCGCCTTCAGCCCCAAGCTGGCCGCCACCGCCTATGACGCCCGCTTCGTGCCGATGGCGCAAAAGGCCGCCGTCACCATGGGCATGGGCATGACCGAAAAACAGGGTGGCTCGGACGTGCGTGCCAACACCACGCGCGCTGAGTTCGACGGCCGCGACGCCTGGGGCCAGCGTTACCGCATCACCGGGCACAAATGGTTCTTCTCAGCGCCGATGTGCGACGCCTTCTTGGTGTTGGCGCAATCGGCCGGCGGCCTGAGTTGCTTCTTCCTGCCACGCTGGTTGCCGGGCCAGGGCCCGGGCCCGGGCGGTAAACATGGCCTGGACCAACGCGGCGTGCCCAACGCCATCCACATCCAGCGCCTGAAACACAAGCTGGGCAACCACGCCAACGCCAGCGCTGAGGTTGAATTCCATGGCGCATGTGCCTGGCTGGTGGGCGAAGAAGGCCGCGGCGTGCCGCAGATCCTGGCCATGGGCGCGCTGACCCGACTGGACTGCGCACTGGGCACCGCAGGGCTGATGCGCCAGGCGCTGTCGCTGGCGCTGCACCACACCGCACAACGGCAGGCCTTTGGCAAAGCCTTGGTGCAACAGCCGCTGATGAAGAACGTGCTGGCCGACCTGGCACTGGAAAGCGAAGCCGCCACCGCGCTGGCGCTGCGCCTGGCCGTGGCGGTGGACCGCACCGAGCACGCGGCCTCAGTGGCGGCCTCAGTGGCGGCTTCACTGACGGCGTCACTGACGGCGTCATCGGCGTCATCGGCGGCGTTACCAGCGGCGGGCTCGACCTCGGCGCCCAGCAACATCGCCCACGAAGCCGTGATGCGCCGCCTGCTCACGCCAGTGGCCAAGTTCTGGATCTGCAAACGTGGCAGCCACTTCGCGCAAGAGGCCATGGAGTGCCTGGGCGGCAACGGTTATGTCGAAGCCGCGGGTGAAGGTGTGATGGCACGCATCTACCGCGAGATGCCGCTTAACAGCATCTGGGAAGGCGCGGCCAACATCATGGCGCTGGACCTGCTGCGCGTGCTGCGCGGCGCCGACGTGGCTGCCGCCTTGAACCTGGAGCTGGCGCCCAGCCGCGGTGCGCACCCGGATCTGGACCGCGTGGCGGCCAGCGTGCTGCATGAGGTTGAAAGTGCCAGCACCACCGAGCCCCAGGCCCGCCGCCTGGCGCGTGACGTGGCGCTGGTGCTGCAAGCCGCGCTGCTGCACGCCCAGGCCCCCGGCGCGGTGTTTGCAGCGTTTTGCGATTCACGCCTGAGCCGGGGCGCCGACATCTTTGGCCTGCTGCCAGCGGGCCATGACCTGGACACCCTCATCCACCGCGCCATGCCCTGGGAGATCTGATGCCCCACTTCATCCTGCACCACTACGACGGCTCACCCTTTGCCGAAAAGATCCGCCTGATCATGGGCTTCAAAGGCTTGAGCTGGGGCTCGGTGAAGATCCCCGTCATCATGCCCAAGCCCGACGTGGTGGCGCTGACCGGCGGCTACCGCAAGACGCCCATCGTGCAGGTGGGCGCTGACGTGTACTGCGACACCGCGCTCATCGCGCGGCTGATTGATCAGCACCAGCCCACGCCTTCGCTCTACCCGTCCAGCGCAGCGCTCGCCCCCATCCTGGCCCAGTGGGCCGACAGCACGCTGTTCTGGACCGTCATTCCCTATGCCATGCAGCCAGCCGGTGCAGCCCACATTTTTCAGGGCGCACCGGTGGATGTGTTGAAAGCCTTTGCCGCCGACCGCGCGCCCTTCACCGCCGGCATGAAACGCCAGACTGGCGCCGACGCCAGCGCTGCTCTGAGCCACTACCTGGCCACGCTGGACGCGCAACTGGCCGACGGCAGAAGCTGGCTGCTGGGTCAAGCCGCCAGCATCGCCGACTTTGCGGTGGCCCACTGTGTTTGGTACATCCGCCGCGCCGGCCCGTTGGCCGATATCCTGACACCGCACCGTCACTTCAGTGTTTGGCTCGACCGCGTGCTGGCGCTGGGCCACGGCCAGGCCCAGAAGATGAGCAGCGAAGAGGCCTTGGCGCTGAGCGCCGCGGCCTTGTCGCACGCCGCTTGCAGCGTCGCGCCGGGGCTGGGTTTTGAGGCGGGGCAGGCCATCACCGTCACCGCCACCGACTACGGGCAAGACCCGGTGGCGGGCACCCTGGTGGGCCTGTCCAACAGCGAAGTGGTGCTGCGAAGGCAAGACCCCCGGGCCGGCACCGTGCATGTTCATTTCCCGCGCGCCGGGTATCAAATCAAACGGGAGACCCCATGAGTCACTTGGCAGGCGGCATCGCCGTCATCACTGGCGCCGCGTCGGGCTTTGGATTGGAGACCAGCCGCATCGCCGCGCGCCTGGGCATGAAGGTGGTGATGGCCGACGTGCAGGCCGACGCGCTGGCCACCGCGCAGCAAGAGATCGAAGGCCTGGGCGCGCAGGTTCTGCCCTTTCGCCTGGACGTGTCCAAGTCGTTAGAGGTGGAAGCGCTGGCCGCTGCCACCGTGCAGCGTTTTGGCGTGCCCAACTTCGTCTTCAACAACGCCGGTGTGGGCGCGGGTGGTCTGATCTGGGAACACACGCTGAAAGATTGGGAATGGGTCATCGGCGTCAACCTGATGGGCGTGGCCCACGGCCTGCGCGTGTTCACGCCCTTGATGCTGGAAGCGGCAGCGCGTAACCCCCAGTGGCGCGGCGACATCGTCAACACCGCCAGCATGGCCGGCCTGTTGAACGCCCCCAACATGGGTGTCTACAACGTCAGCAAACACGCGGTGGTGTCGATGAGCGAGACGCTCTACCAGGACCTGTCCCTGGTGACCGAGCAGGTCCACGCCCATGTGCTGTGCCCCTTCTTCGTGCCCACCGGCATCCACAAGAGCGAACGCAACCGGCCCGCCGACCTGCCCGCGGTGCAGCCCACGCGCAGCCAGCGCATCGCACAGGCCATGAGCGACCAGGCGGTGAGCAAGGGCAAGGTCAGCGCGGCGCAGGTGGCCCAAACGGTGTTTGACGCTTGCGCGCAAAACCAGTTCTACATCTACAGCCACCCCAAGAGTCTGGGCAGTGTGCAGGTGCGGCTGGAAGACATCATGACGCCGCGCAACCCGACCGACCCGTTTGCGGCCAAGCCGGAGTTGGGCGTGAAATTGCGCGAAGAGCTGCGCGGCGGCTGAAGATCGCTGGCGGATGAAAGTCGGCAGTCGACAGTCGGCAGTCGGCGCTTGGCATAGACCATAGGTCAGGGCGTCGCCCAAGCGGCGAGCCCGACAATGGCCGCGGTGAGCAACCCAACACCCACCGCAGGCCAGGCCATCGCTGCCGCGCCTGCCACCGGCCCCTGGCAAGACCGCAACTTCCGCTGGCTGTGGTCGGGCATGTGCGTGTCCACGCTGGGCTCCCACACCGCGGGCATCGTCTACCCGCTGCTGGTGCTGGCGCTGACCGGTTCGCCCGAGATCGTGGGCTGGGTGACGGCGCTGCGCATCACCCCGTTTGTGCTGCTGTGCTTGCCGGTGGGCGCGATGATCGACCGCTGGGACCGCCGCCGCGTGATGCTGTGGTGTGACCTGGGCCGTGGCCTGGTGGTGGGCAGCCTGCCGGTGGCGATGATCTTTGCCGAGCCCCAGCTGGCCCACATCATCGCGGTGGCTGTGGTGGAAGGCACCTTGATGGTGTTCTACAACCTGGCCGAGGTGGCGGCGTTGCCGCGCGTGGTGGCGCGGCCCCATCTGCCCCAGGCCAGCGCGTTGAACCAGGCGGGTTATTCGGTGGCCGGCATCGCCGGGCCGGCGCTGGGCACCACGCTCTACCAGTTCAGCCGGGCGTTGCCCTTTGCCGCTGACGCGCTGAGTTATGCCGTGTCGGCGTTCACGCTGTGGCGGCTGCGGGGTGACTTCTCGGCGGCGCCAGCGTCAGGGCCGCGGCACTTGGGCGCCGAGATCATGACCGGCCTGCGCTGGCTGTGGCGCGAGAAGATCGTGCGGCGCATGGCCATGCTCACCGGCGGCATGAACTTTGTCGAGGCCTCGGTGCCCTTGCTGTTGATCGTCATGGCGCAGCAGATGGGCGCCAGCGCGGTGGAGATTGGCCTGATCTTCAGCGCCGGCGGTGTTGGCGGCGTGCTGGGCGCCTGGCTGGGTGGGCGCATTCAACGTCACCTCAGCTTTGGCCAGGTGATCATCGGCGTGGTGGTGCTGCAGGCGCTGCTGTACCCGCTGTTTGCCGTCGGCCCGTCGGCGCTGTGGTTGGGTGTGGTTTATGGCTTGATCGAATTCCTGGGGCCGGTCTACAACGTGGTGCAGTTCAGCCACCGCATTGCGCTGATTCCCAAGGGGCTGGAAGGGCGGGTCAATGCCGGCTACCGCTTCATTGCGCACGCGCTCAACCCGGCGGGGGCGGCGCTGTGCGGTGTGTTGATCGAGCGGCAGGGCGCCGGCCTGACCTTGGCGGTCTTTTCCACGGTCTTTGCATGCTTGGCACTGGCCGCGCTGTCGTCGCGCACCATTCGCCACGAGCCGACATTGGCCGGCCGCTGATCTTTCAGCAGGTCGGCGCCAGGGCTGGACTTCAACAGGACAAAGCCAAAGCCTGCACCGGCCGTTGCGTGGCGCCTTCGGTCACCACAAACACCACGCGGCGAGGATGTTCAGGCACGCCGGGGCTGACACTCAGCTGGCTGCTGTGCCCCTGGTTTGCAAGCCACTGGGGCACCGGTTTGTACAAGCGCACCACGTGGTCATGGCGCAGCGTTTCGCCCGAGTTTTCGCCAGCCTTGACCCGGGTGAGGTGCTGGTCTTCCAGCACCGCCCAGTAGCCGCCCAGCTGGGCGTTGCTGGAAACGGCCTGTGGCGAGCCCGGTCCTGACAGCGGGACCGAGCTGGAGCCTGCGACAGCGGCTACCTGGGCGGTGACCTTGTCGCCGTCACGGCTGAGCGTCAGGTTCACGCGCGACGCCGCCGCTTGCGGCAACTGCGGCAACTGCGACCACATGCGCCAGTCGCGTCCTGCGGCGACCACCTGAGGCGTGTAGACCTGCCGACTGCCCGCCAGCTGCGCCAGCTGGTGCTGGCGCGCCGTGATTTCAGGCGACGCAAAACGGTCCGGCCAACCCAGGCGGTCCCAGTAGTTGACGTGGAAGGCCAGCGCCAGGATGTCGGGGCGACCTTTCAAGGTGGACAGCCACTTGTCGGCCGGCGGGCAGGAGCTGCAACCCTCGCTGGTGTAGAGCTCCACCACCACCGGCGACGTGGCGCCACTGCTGGCCTTGCAGGCGGTGGTGGGCGTGGGTGTCTGGGCCTGGGCGGGCGCTTGAGTAAGGGCCGCGGCGCAAGCGGCCAACACGGTCAGTCTGAAGGGCTTCATGGTGCGAGTCC
>JAYVSX010000355.1:0-5748 GCA_043774975.1 Rubrivivax sp. | reverse complement strand
TCGAGGCGCTGGTGAAAAAGTACTCCTGGCGCAGGCGCAGCTCGCGGCCCGCTGGCGTGCTGTCGTTGGGGTAGAGCACCCAGCTGATGTTTTCGTATTGGTTCTTGAACTCGGCGGCGCGGGCGTAGTCGCCGCTGTTGAAGGCATGCAGGTCGATCTGGCTGGGCGCCACGGCTTTCCACAAGCGCAAGGTGCTGACACGCTGCGTGCCATGGCCGGGCACCACCATGTCGTAGGCCTTGGCGTTGACCTCGCCTGCGTGGCGCCAGGTCGGCACCAGGCTGGGGTCGGTGGCGGGTTCAACCCAGCCACCAAATCGCACCCGGTAGTGCACGTTGCTGCGCTGAAATTCCCAGGGCGTGCCGTCTTCCAGCCAAGGGTCGGGGTACTCCACCTGGCGACCGTTCTGAATGCTCTGCTTGAACATGCCAAATTCGTAGCGGATGCCGTAGCCAAAAGATGGCAATTCCACGGTGGCCATGCTGTCCAGGAAACAAGCGGCCAGCCGCCCCAGACCCCCGTTGCCCAGGGCGGCATCGGGTTCGGTGGCCACCAGGTCTTCCAGGGTGGCGGCGTGGTCGCGTGCGACTTGGCCCATCTCGCCCTTCAGGTCCAGCGCGGCCAAGGCGTTGCCCAAGGTGCGCCCTATCAAGAACTCCATCGACAGGTAGTTCACCCGCCGCGCTTTGGCCACGCGGTCGGCGCTGTCGCCGGCCACCCAGCGTTGGGACAAATGCTCCCGTGCGACCTGTGCCACTGCGTGCATGATCTGGGACACCGAAGCCGCTGCAGGCGTGGTGCCTACGGTGTGCAACAGGTGCCGTTCCACGGCCGGTGCACAACCTGGGGCTGGGCTTGCATGGGCAGACTGGGAGGAAGTTGTTGGTTGCGACATGTGGGTCGGTTGTCATGCCCCGTGGGCAGGTTGCGGCTTGGATGTTGGCGTCGAGTGTCCCTGAATCACGCTGGGGGCGTCAACGGCCAAAGCCTTGAGATATTTGTAGTTTGACTACCTGTTGGATTTTGTACTGTGACCGGTTGCTAGCCGGGTATTGAGATCGTTTTCATATGCATCAACGATTTGGGTCTTATTAGTGATGTTGAATTTGATGAAATTTGGCCTCTATCCGTTGAAGATGTCAAAGAAACTCCAAGCTCGATCGATGTAATTTAGTTGCTTTGCCTGCAAAAAGGACGCGCATGAAACCGATTGATGTTGCACAAGGCTTGGACCTGCCCAGAAAGGCGGTCGCGCTGGTTTTGGCCGGTGGACGTGGCAGCCGGCTGAAGCACCTGACCGACAGCCGGGCCAAGCCGGCGGTCTACTTTGGCGGCAAGTTCCGCATCGTCGACTTTGCGCTGTCCAATTGCATGAACTCGGGCATTCGGCGCATTGGCGTCATCACCCAGTACAAGAGCCACAGCCTGTTGCGGCACCTGCAGCGCGGTTGGGCCTTTCTGAAAAGTGAGATGAACGAGTTTGTCGACCTGCTGCCCGCACAGCAGCGCGTGGACGAAGAAAGCTGGTATCGCGGCACGGCTGATGCGGTCTACCAGAACCAGGACATTCTGGCCGCCTATCGCGCCGAATACGTGGTGGTTCTGGCCGGAGACCACATCTACAAGCAAAACTACGCCTTGATGCTGGCCGACCACGTGGCCCAGGGCCGCCAATGCACCGTGGGCTGCATTGAAGTCGATGCCGAAGAAGCCAAGTCCTTTGGCGTGATGGCCATTGACGACCAGCGACTGATCACCGACTTTGTCGAAAAGCCGGCCGACCCGCCCACCATTCCTGGCAAGCCGGGTCGCAGCCTGGCCAGCATGGGCATCTACATCTTCAACGCCAAGTACCTTTACCGCGAGTTGGAACGCGACATGGCCGACCCCAACTCCAGCCACGACTTTGGCAAGGACATCATTCCCCACGCGGTGAAGGCCGGCGAAGCCAACGCACACCCGTTCGAGCTGAGTTGTGTGGGCGGCAAGGCCGGCCTGGCGCCTTACTGGCGCGACGTGGGCACCATCGACGCCTATTGGGACGCCAACATCGACCTCACGGCCACCGACCCCTTGCTCAACCTGTACGACACCGACTGGCCGATCTGGACCTACCAGGCCCAGCTGCCGCCGGCCAAGTTTGTACACAACCAGGAAGACCGCCGCGGCATGGCCATTGAAAGCCTGGTCTCGGGCGGCTGCATTGTTTCGGGCTCGGTGTTTCGCACGGTGTTGTTCTCGCAGGTGCGGGTGCACTCCTACTCCCAGGTGAACTGGAGCGTGCTGCTGCCAGGCGTGCAGGTGGGCCGCCACGCCCGCATCACGCGCGCCGTGATCGACCGCGACTGCGTGATCCCCGACCACATGGTCATTGGCGAAGACGCCGCCGCCGATGCGCAGCGGTTTTCTCGCACCGAGTCCGGCATCACCTTGGTGACACGCGACATGCTGCGCAAGCTGGTCTGAAGGGCGCTGCCGAATGAAGGTTTTGCATGTGGCAGCGGAAGTATTTCCGCTGGTCAAGACCGGCGGCCTGGCCGATGTGGTGGCCGCTTTGCCGGTGGCCCTGGCCGAGCAGGGCGCTGACGTGCGCTTGCTGCTGCCAGGCCTGCCCGCCGTGATGGACGGTGTGCAAGGCGTTCGGGTGGTGGCCAACATCGGCGCCTGTTTTGGTGCGGTGAATGTGCGCTTGTTGCTGGCGCGCATGCCGCAGACCCAACTGCCCGTTTATGTGGTGGACGCACCCTACCTGTTCCGCCGGGGCGGCAGCCCTTACCAGGACAGTCAGGGCCAGGAGTGGTCCGACAACCTGCAGCGCTTTGCCCTGCTGGGTTGGGTGGCGGCGCACCTGGCGGCCGACGATGCCGATCCGGCCTGGGTGCCGCACATCGTGCACGCCCACGACTGGCATGCGGCCATGGCCTGCGCCTACATGGCCCACCACGGCCCGACCCAGGCGCGTTCGGTCTACACCGTGCACAACATGGCCTTTCAGGGCCTGTTTCCAATGCGCGACTGGCACATGCTGGGCTTGCCGTCCGACCTGCTGTCGGCCGACGGGCTGGAATTTCACGGCCAGCTCAGTTTCATGAAGGCGGGCCTGCGCTTTGCCGACCACATCACCACCGTCAGCCCCACCTACGCCAAGGAGATCACCACCCACGCTTTTGGCTGCGGCCTGGAAGGCGTGATGCGCAGCCGCGAAGGCCACATCAGCGGCATCCTGAATGGCATCGACACCGACATCTGGAACCCTGCCACCGACCCTGCCATTGCGGCACGCTATGAAGCCGCTCAAATGCAGGGCAAGCAGGCATGCCGCCAGGCGTTGCAGGCCGAACTGGGCTTGAAGCCAGACCCGAGCGCGCTGCTGGTGGCCATCGTCAGCCGGCTGACATCACAAAAGGGCCTGGACCTGGTGCTGTCGGCCTTGCCCGAATGGGTGGCAGCAGGCGTGCAACTGGCGGTGCAGGGCACCGGCGAGCCCGCGCTGGAGGCCGCGTTTCGCATGGCCGAGCTGGCGCACCCGGGCAGGGTGCACGTGCACATTGGCTACGACGAACCGCGTGCGCACCGCTTGGTGGCGGGTGCCGACGCGATTGCCGTGCCGTCACGCTTTGAGCCTTGCGGCCTGACCCAGATGTACGGCCTGCGCTACGGCACCTTACCCGTCGTGCGCAGGGTGGGCGGGTTGGCCGATACGGTCAGGGATGACGTGGCGGTGGCCGTGGGTGCTGGCGACAGCACGGCGCTTGCAGCCAACGGTTTCGCCTTCGACCCAGCCACGCCAGCGGCCTTGGTGCAGGTGATGCAGCGGGCCGTTGCGGCGCGCCGAGCCGGCGGCCCGTGGGCCTTGCGCATGGCAACGGCGATGGCGGAGTCGCTGTCTTGGGACGAGCCGGCGCGGGAGTACCTGCGCTTGTATGACGGCTTGATCGGCGCCTGAACAGGCCCGAGTTGTCGCAGTGATGGCGGAAGGGGCGGGATTCGAACCCGCGGGGGGCTGTTAACCCCCACATGCTTTCCAGGCATGCGACTTAAGCCGCTCATCCACCCTTCCAAGACTTAGTGGTCTGCAAGACGACTTGCAGGCCTCCAGCGCGGCAGATTCTAGCCTTGCGACGCGGGGCTGGCCGCGTGCGAGCGCATCCAGTCCATCAGCACGTAGTCCAGCGCGCGGGCATGCGTGCTCTCCAGCACAACGGGCGGTGCGCAATCGGCTTCATAGGCTTCGCGCCAACGCAGCGCACACACGCACCACTTGTCGCCGGGCTTCAGGCCGTGAAACCGGTGCTCCGGCCTGGGTGTGATGAGGTCGTTGCCGCGCTCCATCTGGAAGTTCAGAAAGCTCACGGTCATGCGGGCGCACACCACGTGGCTGCCGGCGTCTTGGGCGTCGGTGTGGCAGCAGCCGTCGCGGTACCAGCCGGTCAAGGGGTCGTAAGAGCAGGGCACCAAAGCGGTACCCAGGACGTTCAGTGCGTTGACACGGCTGGCCGGGTTGCTCACGACGCTGCCTTGCCGCCTTTGAACAAGGCCATGGCGGTGCCGATCAGGCCCGCCACTTCGCCCATGTGGCCCGGCACGATCATGGTGTTGTTGGTCTTGGCCAGCTGCCCATAGGCGTCGACGGCTCTTTCTGCAACCTTGAGTTGCACCGCTTGTTCACCGCCCGGCTGCTGGATGGCCGCTGCAATCTTGCGAATGGCGTCGGCCGTGGCGTCGGCCACCGCGGTGATGGCAGCGGCTTCGCCAGCGGCCTTGTTGATCTCGGCCTGGCGTTCGCCTTCCGAGCGCGCAATGAAAGCTTCGCGTTCACCGGTGGCGATGTTGATCTGCTCTTGGCGGCGGCCCTCGGACGCGGCGATCAGTGCGCGCTTTTCGCGTTCGGCGGTGATCTGGGCCTGCATGGCGTGCAAGATGGTCGCCGGTGGTGTGAGGTCCTTGATCTCGTAGCGCAGCACCTTGACACCCCAGTTCAGGGCCGCTTCATCCAGCGCGCTCACCACCCCAGCGTTGATCATGTCGCGTTCTTCAAAGGTTTTGTCCAGCTCCATCTTGCCCACCACGCTGCGCAAGGTGGTCTGGGCCAGCTGCGTGATGGCCACGATGTAGTTGCTGCTGCCATAGCTGGCGCGCATCGGGTCGGTGATCTGGAAGTACAGGATGCCGTCGACCTGCAGCTGCGTGTTGTCGCGTGTGATGCAGACCTGGCTGGGCACGTCCAGCGGCACTTCCTTCAGCGAGTGCTTGTAGGCCACCCGGTCGACGAAGGGCACCACAAAGCTCAAGCCCGGCGTCAGCGTGCGGTCGTACTTGCCCAGCCGCTCGACGACAAAGGCGTTCTGCTGCGGCACGATCTTCAGTGCGCGAACGATGAAGATCACGGCGATGACCGCGACGATGAGTGCAATTTCCATGGTTTACCTCAGGTAGACGCGGCCGGAGCCACGCGAAATTCATTGCCATGCACGGCTTGGATCACATGCAGCCCCGGCGCAGCGGCATTGCCCGGCGCCAGACGTACCGACCAACTGGCGCCGCGGTAGTGCACGCGGGCGGTGCCGTCTTCAGCCCAGGCTGCAACGGTGACCAGCTGCCCGATGTCCAAGTTGACATCTTTGTTGCTTTCAGCGGGTTCTGTCACGGGCTCACGCTGGCGCTTCAGATGCCAAGCCACGGTGGCGCCGCCACCCAGCAAGGCAGCAGTGACGACCTGCGCGCTGCCGCCCATGCCCGCGTGCGCGG
>JAYVSX010000354.1:0-5631 GCA_043774975.1 Rubrivivax sp. | reverse complement strand
CGCCGCGCTGCCATTGGCGGCTTTGCGCTGCGGCGCGGTCAAGCCGGCCGCCAGCGAGCATGTGGCGCTGGCGCTGGCAGTCATGGTGATCGGTTTGTCAAACCAGCGTGCTGGGGTCGAAGTTGGCGCCGCACAGCACCAGGGCCACATGCTCGCTGGCGGCCGGCTTGACCGCGCCGCAGCGCAAAGCCGCCAATGGCAGCGCGGCGGCAGGCTCCACGGCCAAGCGCAGTTCCGTCCACAGCAGTCGCTGGGCCTGGGCAATGGCCTCCTCGGGCAACAAATGGGCGGCGCCCACGTGCTGCTGACTGATGGACCACGCGATGGCGCCCACCCGACGGGCGCCCAGCGCATCGGCAGCCAGGCCGCCAACCGCCACGTCCACCGGCTCACCGGCGGCGCGTGCGGCGTGCAACGTGGGTGAGCCCACCGGCTCCAGTGCTTCAACCCGGCAGCGGCTTTCAAACCAGGCTGCTACGCCCGCGATCAAGCCGCCGCCACCCACGCTGACCAGCACCCGATCGGGCAGGCCGCCTGCTTGTTCAATCTCAGCCGCCAGGGTGCCCGCACCCACCACCACCTCGGTCTGGTCATAAGCGTGCATCAGCAAGGCACCGGTCTCTTGCTGGCGGGCCAGGCAGGCGGCCAGTGCGTCGTTGTAGGCCGCACCGCCCACCACCACAGTGGCATTCAGCGCCGCCAGCGCGTGGCGCTTGGGCAGGCTGGACAGCTCGGGCAAAAAAACTTCGCAGCGCACGCCCAGGGCCTGGGCGGCGCAGGCCACGGCAATACCGGCGTTGCCGCCCGAAGCGATCACCACGCCGGCGGTCGGAATGGGCAGTGACAGCATGCGGTTGAACATGCCGCGGGCCTTGAAGCTGCCACCGATTTGCAGGTGCTCCAGCTTCAGCCACAGTTCCTTGCAGGCCAGGCCCAGCGCGGCTCCGGGCAGTTTCAGCAGCGGTGTGGTGCGGACGTGGCCCTGCAGGCGCTGCTGAGCCGCCAAGATGGCGGCCGGGGAAACGATGGCGGGCAGTTCCTGCATGCCTGGATCGTAGCGGCTACATTCGGGTGATGACACCAGCCCCCCTCGCTGCTTGCGCCACTGTTCAAGGCACCCACGGCTCAGCGCTCACTGCCGAAGGCCTGGCCTGGGCGCAGCGCCTGGTGCGCATGGACACGCGCAGCGAACGCAGCAATCTGCAGCTGATCGAGTGCATTGCCGACCACCTGCGCGCGCTGCACGTGCCGCTGCGGCTGACTTTTGATGAACAGCGGCAAAAGGCCAACCTCTTTGCCACGCTGGGCGAAGGCAAACCTGGCGGACTGGTGCTGTCAGGCCACACCGACACGGTGCCCTGGGAAGGCCAGCACTGGCAAAGCGACCCGCTGTCAGGCCATCTGGCCGACGGCCGCCTGGTTGGCCGGGGCAGCGCCGACATGAAGGGCTGGATCGGCCTGGTGGTGGCGCAAACCCAGGCCTGGCAACAAGCCGACCTGCCGCACGCCCTGCACTACGCCTTCAGCTACGACGAAGAAGTGGGCGGCTTTGGCGTGATGAACCTGATTCAAGACCTGCGAGAAAGCGGCATCGCGCCGCAGATGTGCATCGTGGGCGAGCCGACCAGCATGGTGCCCGCCATCGCCCACAAGGGCGTGCACCGCTGGCGCTGCTGCGTGCGCGGCAAGGCGGCGCATTCGTCACTCACACCGATGGCGGTCAATGCCATCGAGGCGGCGGCGCGCGTGGTGTCGCACATCAGTGCCATTGGGGAAGAGCTGCGCGACACCGAACCCCGCCAAGCGGGGTTTGACGTGCCCTACAGCACCAGCGCGGTGTGCCGCATGGAGGGTGGCATTGCCGACAACGTGGTGCCCGAGGACTGCCGTTTCCATTACGAGTTTCGCGACCTGCCCGGCGCCAATGCTGCGGCCTGGCAGCAACGGGTGGTGGACTACGCGCGCAGCCTGGAACCGGCCATGCACGCGGTCGAGCCCAGCAGCGGCTTCAGCTTTGAGTCGCTGGCGTTGATGCCGGCGTTTCAAGCGCGGCCCGATGAACCGGCGGTGCAGTTGGCAGCCCAGTTGGCGGGCACGCGCCAGACCACGCTGGTAGCCTTTGGCACCGAAGCCGGCCTGTTTCAACGCGCTGGCATGTCTACCGTGGTGTGCGGGCCGGGGTCGATCAACCAAGCGCACCAGGCCGACGAGTTTGTCAGCCTGGAACAGCTGGGTCTGGCGCAGGCGTTCTTGGGGCGACTGGCAGCGTCCTGATCCGCTTCAGCTTGCGGCGGTGTGGGTGTCGGTGCTGGCGGCGGTACAGGCGTCGGCCAGCAGGTGCTCGGGCGCCAGGCCCGCACACCAGCGCGCCCACATGCGGTTCATCAGGTCCGCAAAGTCGGCGCTGTAACGACTGCTGTCAAACAGCGGCAGCGTCAGCCGCTGCTCGGTCAAGTGGCGCCGGTACCCGGCCACCAGCTCGGGTTCCTGGGCCAGTGCGCGGATGGCCCGTTTGTAGTCTTCCACGTCACCAAAGGCCAACTCGCCCAGGCCCGCGGCGTTGAGCACACTGGCCGCCACGCGCGAAGAGAAGCCGTTTCCGTACAGCGTGACCACTGGCACGCCGGCCCACAGCGCGTCGGCAGCGGTGGTCTGTGCGTTGTAGGGCCAGGTGTCGACAAACACGTCGGCCAGGGCCAGGCGCGAAAAGTGTTCTGCGTAGGGCACCACGCGGGCATAGACCACACGATCAGCGGCCACACCACGTGCGGCCAATTCACGGCGCACGTTGTCGTGCAGCTGGCTGTTGGTTTCCTTCAGCCACAACACCGCACGCGGCACCTCGCGCAGCACTTCGCACCAGGCGTCAAACACGTCGGGCAGGATCTTGTAGGTGTGGTTGAAGGCACACATCACAAAGGCGTCGTCGGCCAGGCCGACCTGGGCCCGGGTCATGGGCTGGGGCAATGGGCGCCAGCGGCCGTTGGGCTGCCAGGTCAAGGGCATCTGGGCCAGCTTTTCACTGCACTGCGCCGCCAGCTCGATGGGGGTGACCAAGGGGTCGCCCAGCAGGTAGTCCAGAAACGGCGCGCCGGTGCTGTTGGGAAAGCCCAGAAACGACACCTGCACCGGTGCCGGCCGCGCCGCAAACACGCCCAGGCGGTGGCCGCGGGTGTGGCCCATCAGGTCGATCAGGATGTCGATGCCGTCGGCGCGCACCTGGGCGGCGGCCTGGCCGTCGCTGAGGCCGCGGATGTCGACAAAACGATCGGCCGCCTTTTGCATGCGCTGGCGCAGGTCGGAGCCGTCGTCCGGTCCGGCGCTGTACAGCACCACTTCAAAGCGGTGGCGGTCGATGCGCTCCAACAGTTCCACCAGCAATTGCGAGACCGGGTGTTCGCGAAAATCAAACGACACCCAGCCCAACCGCACCCGAGCGCGGCCCGCACGCTCAGCAGGCTGCACCGGCGGCAGCGGCGTGACGCCCAGGGCCACCGCAGCAGCCTCACCTTGGCCCGCCTTGAGCTGCAGCGCCGGGTCCAGCGGCAGCGACAGCAAGCCAAAGGCGGCCGCGATGCGGGCTCGCTCGGGCGGGCCTTCGGCCAGCGCGGTGCTCAAGCGCTGCAGGTCTTGCGCCCAGTCGCTCCAGTCGCACAAGTGGCGCTTCTCGAACGACAGGTGACTCAGCGCTTCCAGGTTGCCGGGGTCCAGCGCCAGCACGGTCTTCATGCACTCGATGGCTTCACGCTTCATACCCAGGTCGCGACAGGCGTCGGCCAACAGCGCGTGGGCGCGCAAGAGGTGAGGCTTGAGTGCCAGCGCACGCAACAGCAAGTCCATGGACTCGCGCGGCCGCTGCAGCGACTGCAGCATCGACGCCTGCTGCACCAGGGCGTCGGGCTCGACGGTACCGGCGGCTTCCAGGCGCGAAAAGACCTCGATGCTCTCCTGGTAACGGTGCATCTTTGACAGGCAGTCGCCCAAGACCTGCAGCGCCAGGGCGTCCTGTGGGGCCAGCGCCAAGGCGCGTTGGGCCGATGCTTCGCCGGCGCTGTAACGGGCTGCGTTGCGCTGGGCATAGGCCAGGTTCACCCAATACAGCAGGTCGCCTGGCGCGGCGCGGGCGGCGCGCGCAAAGGCCTTGGCCGCGGCGGGCCAGTCGCCGCGCTGCGACAGATCGCGCCCTGTCACCCAGTGTCGATGGCCGGCGTTGAGATGCGGGCGAACGGGGGCCGGGTTGGCTGCGGGGGAAGACATGGTCAACATCGGCGGGCCTGTCAAAAGAAGGGAAAACCCCGCGCCGCGCACCCATGGGACACGCCGCGCGCGTGGTCAGACGCTGGCGATCATGGCCTGCAGACCCCCACGCCAAGCGCCGAATTGGGCGTCCGGAGCCCTGGTTTTCGGGTCCATGCGCCGACCGCGCTTGCGTAAAGGGATTTGCGTAAAGGGCTAAAGGTTTTCCGGGACGCGACGAAAACGGCTTCAACGTGCACACAACTGTGGGTACGGGGTCCGGACCACGAAGGGTCGGGAGACGCAAGCCGCCACGTCGGGGCCCAGGTCTCGCCGACTGCAAGGGGCCCGGGCGAGTTCCCGCCAGAGACCGGCCCTGAAAAGCCAGCCTCCCAGGGAGTTGCAAGGCAGTCGCCGCGTGTCTTGAGCACAAGGCGGGCGGCGCTTGCCAGGCATTTGCCTGTGGTCACTAACCTATCGGAGATTTTCCATGCCCCAGACCATCAACACCAACCTGGTCTCTTTGAATGCTCAGCGTAACTTGAGCGTCAGCCAGTCCTCACTGGCCACCTCGATGCAACGCCTGTCTTCCGGTCTCCGTGTCAACAGCGCCAAGGACGACGCTGCCGGCCTGGCGATCGCCGAACGCATGAACTCCCAGGTTCGTGGCATGAACGTGGCGGCGCGCAATGCCAACGACGCCATCTCGATGTCACAAACAGCGGAAGGCGCGCTGGGCAAGGTCAGCGACCTGTTCCAGCGCATGCGGGAATTGGCGGTGCAGTCGGCCAACGGCACCAACTCGGTGGCCGACCGTGGCAGCCTGAACGAAGAATTCGTTCAGCTGGCACAAGAAGCGACGCGGACGCTGGCTGGCACACAGTTCAACGGTCAGAACATTCTGGCGACGACCAACGACTCGACCTTCCAGATCGGTGCCAACAACGCCAGCGACATCGACCGCATCACGGTGACGGCCTTCAACTGGGCCGGCAACAGCGACATCTCGGCCACGCTGGGCACCGCCGTCATCACCGGCACCGACGTGCCGGCGATCCAGATCACCGACGTTGGCACCGCCCAAAGCGCGTTGACGTCGATTGATGCGGCGATCAGCGCCGTCAACGGCCAGCGGGCCGAGTACGGTGCGACGCAGAACCGCTTTGAAAACGTGGTCGCCAACCTGATGGTGGCCACCGAGAACCAAAGCGCAGCGCGCAGCCGCATCATGGACGCCGACTACGCCGCTGAAACGTCGGCCCTGTCGCGCGCCAGCATCCTGCAGCAGGCCGGCAATGCGATGGTGGCGCAAGCCAACCAGTTGCCACAGCAGGTGCTTTCACTGCTGAAGGGCTGACGGGCTCAGTGGCTGAAACAGCCGCAAACAATTCGGCC
>JAYVSX010000353.1:0-3966 GCA_043774975.1 Rubrivivax sp. | reverse complement strand
GCACAGGCCACATCCGCGACACCGAAAGCAGCGCACTGCAAATCTTGCGCATGGTGCAAGAAGAGTCGATGAAGGAAAACACCGCCGCCGTGCACGTGCAGGTGCCGGTGGAAGTGACCAGCTTCCTGCTGAATGAGAAGCGCACCGAAATCACCAAGATCGAACTCAAGCAGCGCGTGACCGTGCTGCTGGTGCCCAACAAGCACCTGGAGACGCCCAACTACAAGCTGGAGCGCCTGCGCCACGACGACCCGCGCCTGGAAGGCCTGCAGGCCAGCTACACGATGATCGAGGAGCCGTCTGACGAGGTCGGCATCACGCGCCGTGAAAAGGCTAAGCCCAAGCAAGAGCCCATGATCAAGGGCGTGCTGCCCGACATGCCGGCCCCGCCCGCACCGGCGCCTGCCCCTGCGCCTGCCGCACCTGCCGCAGCGCCCGTGGTGGTGCCCAAGCCTGTGGCGGCGACACCTGCCGCAGCGCCCGTGGCGGCTGCACCGGCCTCGGCTGCCGACACGTCCGGCAGCGGCTTCTTCGGTTGGGTCAAGAAACTCTTTGGTGGCGCACCTGCACCAGCGCCGGCACCAGCCGCCATCGTGGCTGCACCGGCAGCCGCAGGCGCAGCGGCCGCAGCACCTGCGGGCGAAAAACGCGGTGACGGTCGTGGTGATGGTCGTGGTGATGGTCGTGGTGACGGCCGCCGTGGTGAGCGTGGCGGCCGTGGTGGTGACCGTGGCCCGCGTGGTGGCCGTGGTGGTGAAGGGCGAGGCGAAGGACGTGGCGAAGGCCGCGGTGAAAACCGTGGCGAAGGCCGTGACAACAACCGCCGTGGCCCGCGCCCGGAGTCTGCCGAAGGCGCAGCCGCACCGGAAGCCCGCGAAGGCCGCGAGGACCGCGGTGGCCGCAACGACAACAGCCGCCGTGGCCCGCGCGCCGAGCGTGCACCGCGCCCGGCCGAGGTCAGCGCCACCGGCGTGGTGCAGAACTTCGTCGACACCATTCCGGTGCCTCCCCTTGAAGGCGGCACCGCTGCTGGCGAAGGCGACGGCCGTGGCCGCCGCCGCCGCCGTGGCGGACGTGACCGCGGCGATGGCCGCGGGGGTGAAGAGGGGCAAGCCGTTCAGGCCCTGACCGGCACTGCAACCGAAGAAGGCCAGGGCACGGTGCCCGAAGCCCCGACCGCTGAGCCGGGTGAAGCCGGTGCCGAGCGTGGCCGTGGCCGTGGCCGCGGCCGCAGTGGACGTGATCGCGACCGCGACGGCCCGCGCGAACCGCGCGCCGATCGCGGCGTCGAGGGCAGCGAAGCCGGTGGTCTGGGTGAAGCCGCTGCCGCGGTGGGCGTTGCTGCCGCAACCGCGGTGACTGCCGTGGCTGCCTTGCCGGTGGCAGCCACCCCGCCTGCCGGTCAGCCGACCGTGGCCGACGAAGATGATGCGCCGCAGGTCGAAGCCGCAGCGGCCGCCTCGGCCATGCCCGTTGTTTCACCAGCTGCGCCAGCCCCCATTTCCTCCATTGCCCCCCTCGCTCGCGCTGCAGAGCCTGTGGCACAACCGCCCGCGCAAGCCGCTGTGCCCTACCACTTGCCCACCGACAGCCTGAGCGCGCTGGCAGCGTCTGCCGGTCTGCAGTGGGTGCAGTCCGACGGCGCCAAGATCAGCGCGGTGCAAGCCGCCATGGCCGCCGAACCGGCGCCCGTGCGCCTGCCACGCGAGCCACGCCGCCACGTGCTGGTCGACGACGGCCCGCTGGTGCTGGTGGAGACCCGCAAGGACCTGTCGCAGTTGAAGTTGCCGTTTGAGCAACAGGCTGCCGGCTGAAGCTGAGGTCTGAAACCACCAGCCGCAAGGCGGCGGATCAAGACAGAAGGGCCCGCGCAAGCGGGCCCTTTTTCATGCTGCGGCGGCCGGCGTCGAAGCGGCCGCTTTCAGCTCAGGCGCGGCAAGGCGCGTGGGGCATCAACCGGGTCGTGCCTGATCAGGCCGGCTGTAGTCGCAAACACCCTGCGGAAAGATTTGCTTGAGCTGCGCCACCTCGGTGGCATTGGGCAGCCAGGGGGCGTAGGTGCCATCGGCCACGGCCTGGTCGACCGGCTTGCGCGCGCAGGCGTAGATGCCACCTTCGATTGGCGCACCGGCGGCCGTGCGCGAGGTGCCGTACAGCGGAAACGCCTGCGTGCAGACGCCCGGCGCGCGGCTGTCCAGGATGCCGTCCCAGACGCCGGCGCCCACTTGCATCAGCGCGCCGGTGGCGTCGAAGCAAGCGTCCGCCGCCATCGGCGGCTTGTTGGCTGCAACGCCGGCCTGCGGGTTGGCGCGCAGGTTCATCAGCCACTGGTCCATCACCGACAGCGCGTCAAGGGTCTGACTGGCGCGCGGCGTGCCGGCGGGCGGGTTGGTGTAGGTCTCGGTGAACCAGACCACCAGGTTGTCGCTGTGGCCCATGCGCTGTGTCACACGCTTGCGCACCGCGAAGCTCTGGTGCGAGTTGTGCATGTCGAGTTCGCGCTCCATGTACTGGCGGTGGTCGATCGCTGGCACGTCGAGGCGGCCGCCAAAGACATGGCCGCTGGTGTAGGCAGCGCGCATCGCAATCGGGTCGCCCGCGGTGCGCGGCGCGGCCAAGCCAGGGCCCGGGCTGCGGTTCATGTTCTTGCTGCTCCAGGGGTCGAAGTAGCCTGGGATCGTGAAGACCTTGTTGAGCTCGGCCGCGCCAGTGCCGAAGAACGGGAAGGTCTCTTGCACCATCTGACTCGGGTGCTTCCAGCCGCCGATGTTCCAGTTCAGGTGCAGGAACTCGGTTGGCGTGATCTTGCCTTCCTTCAGCGAACGCAGGCCGTACATCACACCGACGTTGTCCCAGGTTGGGCGCGCAGCGCCCGTCGCATCGACGCCATAAACGTTGCGCAGGTCGTCGTAATGCGTCCAGCGGATCGCGGCGATCGCACTTTGTGGCTCGTAGAACTGCGAATTGGCGGCTTGGCCGTAAAGCGGGTTCATCGCCAGTGGCGTCAGCCCGCGCCAGGCCGGGATGCACTCGGTGCTGCCGGGTGCCGTGCTGTAGCCCAGCGCCGGCTTGAGCGCGGCGAAGGGGTCGTTGACCCGCGCGAAGCCCTGCTCGGCATTGAAGCCGACCAGCCAGCTGCGGTTCTTCGTGGTGCGCCACTTCGCATTGGTGCGGTCGGTGGCGTCCATGTAGTACTCGAGCAGCTCGCAGTCACCCACATGGATGGTCTGCGTCACCATGTCGGGGTAGCTTTGCACCGGCAGCAGGCCGTCGAGCACGCCCGGGTGGTTCTGCGCGATCAGGTACTGCTGGATCGCGCCGCCGCTGCCGCCCAGCCCGACGGTGTAGAGCGGCACGCCGTAGCGCTCGATGAAACGTTCCTTGGTCATCATCGCCGTCTCACCGGCGATGTTCATGTTGTAGTGGGTGCCGGTGTTGTTGCCGCTGCTGTGCACGATGGCCATGCCGCGCGCCAGCACGTCGACGTTGAGCGAACCGCCGTGCACCGAGCCCTGGCTGTGGCCGATGGCCACGCCACCCTGAAACCAATACAGCAGCTTGCCGTTCCAGCGGCTGGTGTCATCCTGCTTGGCGCTGTCGGCCGCTGGTGCCGGCGACAGCATCGCGATGCTGTACAAGAAGCGGTTGATAGCGCCCACTTCACGGCGCACGATGAAGTCCACCAAGCGGCCGTCGGCCAGCGTGACCGAGCCCATGTCGGCCGGACGGCTGCCATCGGCTGGCATCGCCACCAGGCCGCCGCCAGAGTTGCGGCGGTACAGGTAGGTCACAAAGGTGTCGATCGAGCAGTCACGGCTGTAGCCAATCAGTTGCCCGGCGGCGTTGGTGACGCGGTAGCCCGGCGCTGTGGTGCTGTCGACCTTGGGCTGGCGCGCGACGCCACCCTGGATCGTGGTGCAGACAAACGGTGTTTGCTGCGGCCCGGTGAACATCGGCCCCGTGATC
>JAYVSX010000352.1:0-6910 GCA_043774975.1 Rubrivivax sp. | reverse complement strand
ACCAGGCTGGGGCTGACCCCCAGCGTGGGCAGCCGCTGCCGCAGCGCGAACGCCGCGATCTCGTTGGCGCGCATCTCGGTGCTGCCGTCGGGCGCCACGAACAGCGCATCGCTGGCCTGCGCGGCGATGCGTTCCAAGGCCGCGGGCACGTCCTCGGGGCGGCTCACCGCATGCGGCAGCAGCGTGATGTCCAGCTGCCGCGCCGCCGCCAGCATCTCGCGCTGGTAGGGCTCGCTCCCCGGTTGTCGCGCCGGCCACAGCGCCGCCACGCGGCGCGCCCGCGGCACGGCCTGCTTGAGCAGCTGCAGCGTCTTGCCGGCGATCTCGGCCGCCGCCCAGACGGTGCCGGTGATGTTGGAGTCCGGGCGCGCCAGGCTGCGCACGAAGCCAGCCGCCACCGGCTCGTGGCCGAAGCCCATCACAATCGGAATGCGGCGCGTGGCGCGCTGCAACGCGGCGATGGCGTCGTTGCCTAAGCCGATCAAGAGGTCCGGGTTGGCGGCGGCCAGTTGTTCTGCCAGCGCCTGCGCGCGCGCCAGGTCGCCTTCGGCATAACGCACCTCGGCGATCAGGTTGCGCCCCAGTTCCCAACCGGCCTGCTGCAGTTGATCCCGAAAGTAGAGCGACATCTTGGCCTGCTGCGCGCCGACGCCGCTGATGTTCAGCATCCCGAATCGGCGCACGCCAGACTGCGCGCGCGCCACCCGCGCCACCGGCCAGGCTGCCGTCGCCAGCAGCAGCGGACGGCGCTTCATCCGATGACCTCGTCCGCCCGCACCAACAGCGACGGCGGCAGTGCCAGGCCCATCTCTCGCGCGGCGCGGCGGTTGGCCACGAACTGGAAGCGCGTCGGCCGCTCCACCAGAAAATCGGCGGCGCGGGCGCCACGCAGGATCTTGTCCCCGTGGCCAGTCATCTGGCGATGGAAGTCGCTGTACACCGGCCCGTAGCTCAACAGGTTGCCGGCCTGCGCGAACTCGGCCCAACCCGAAATCGACGGCAGACGTCGCCGCGTGTTGAATTCCGCCAGCGGCCGCGCCAGGCGGTTGATCAGCGTGTCGGGCAAGGCCGCCAGGCCCTCGCGCAGCGCCGCCAGCGCCAGCGAAGGCTGCGCGGAGGTGTCGCCGCTCCAGCCCAGCCAGGCCACCCGCGCCACGCGACGCGTCGCCGGCTGCGCGCCGGCCGGGCGCTGCGGCTGCAGCAAGCCCGTGGCGGCACCGGCAAGCGCCGTGGCGGCGATGAATGCTCTCCTGCGCATGAAGCGACCCCCTGGTCGAAGGACGATCTTTCTGGGTGAGGGCCGATGCCAGCACCGCGGACCGAGCCCGATCTTCACCAATGCAGGTCGCCTTGTCCACCACGCAAGCCCGCACCACGCGAGCCCACGGCCGGTGCCAGGGCGCCGCTGCACCGCCGCGGCGGGTCGCGCACCCGCGGCCACCGCGATGGCTTGCGTTGACAGCGCCAGCGCGCGCAAGTGCCAGCTCGGCCAGCTCGGCCAGCGCGACCAGCGCGCTTGTTCCTGGCCCTATCCTTGGCCCATGGCTGAAGAACAAGAGCATCGGTACGGTTGGGTGGTGGTGGGCGCCACCTTCATGGCTTTGGCCGTGATCTTTGGTGTCTCGTACTCGTTCGCTGCGTTTTTTGAACCTTTGGCCCAGGCGTTCAATGCCAACCGAGCCGACGTGTCGCTGGTGTTTGGCGTCAGCGGGCTGCTTTATTTCCTGCTCGGCGCTGGCGCAGGCATGCTGGCTGACCGCTTTGGCCCACGCGCCGTCACGAGCGCGGGCATGGTGCTGATCGCGCTGGCCTTGGCGGCCGTCAGCGTGGCTGACTCGTTGTTGCAGGTGACTGTGTTCTATGGCCTGGGCGTGGGTGCGGGCATCGCCCTGGTCTACACCCCGGCCATCGCCTGCGTGCAGCCGTGGTTCACCCGTCAACGGGGCTTGGCCGCAGGCGTGGCCAGTTCGGGCATTGGTGCAGGCACGCTGGTGGTGCCGCTGTTGCTGAGCTGGGCGCTCAGCAGCATGAACTGGCGCAGCGTGCTGCAACTGCTGGCCATCGCCACCCTGGTACTCGGCTTGGCGGCCACGGCGCTGCTGCGGCGAGCGCCAGCAGCCACCGTGCGCGCCGGTGCGGTGGTGCCCGGCCTGACCTTGCGCCAAGCCATCGCGCACCCCCGGTTTCGCTGGATGTACGTCGCCACGCTGCTGGGCGCGGTGCCCATGTTCATCCCGTTTGCCCACGTCTCGGCCGCCGCACGCGATCTGGGCGTGGGTGATGCACATGCGGTCGGTCTGGTGGGCCTGATCGGAATTGGCAGCCTGGTGGGACGCTTTGGCATCGGGACCCTGGCCGACCGCCTGGGCCGGCCCCGCACGCTGGTGCTGGCGCAGGCCGCTTTGGGGCTGTCGTTCCTGCTCTGGGCCAGCGCCAGCGGGTACACGGCGATGGCGGTCTTTGCGGTGGTCATGGGGCTGAGCTACGGCGGCATCGTGTCGCTGTTGCCTGCACTGTGCATGGACTTTTTTGGCGCGCGTGCGGTGTCATCGATCCTGGGCACGCTGTACTCGGGTGCGGCCTTTGGCAACCTGGCCGGCCCCTACCTGGCGGGGGCCGTCTTCGACCACAGTGGCAGCTACCTGGGCGTGACCTGGGGCTGCCTGGTGCTGTCGATGGGCGCCACCTGGTGCTCGGCGCGGGCGGCCAAGCCGCACCAACTTTGACGCCCGTGCCCGGGGCGGCTCGCCAAACGAGAGGTGCTTGGCGACAAAGTGCCAGCAGCGACGGCCGCAGCAGCAGCAGCAGCAGCAACACGATCGCATGCGCATGCGAAGATATTGATCCATCTTCAACCACCACGACCCGCCCATGCCCTCGATCCATGTTGAACTGTTTGCTGGCCGCACCTTGGAGCAGAAGCGGGCCTTGGCCCAGGCCCTGACCGACGCCACCGTGAAGACGCTGGGCGGCTCGGCCGAGTCGGTGGATGTGATCTTCGTCGACGTCCAGCGCCACGACTGGGCCACCGGCGGTGTGTTGTGGAGCGACAAGACCCCAGCCGAACCCAAGCCCTGAGCGCCTGAGACCGGGCCCGCACCGTGAACCGCAGGTTGCTGATCCGGCACGCCAATTGCCTGGTCACGATGGACGCACAACGCCGCGAAATCGAAGACGGCGCGGTCTTTGACGCGCGCCGTACCCCTGAGGAGCCGCCATGAAATCCGGTCACCGCCCTGCACGGCAGCGCAGGGCTGCGCAGTTCCTGGTTGGTATTTGTTTGGCCTTGCTGTGCGGGCAGGCCTGGTCCCAGGCGCCTGCCGCCACCGAGCGAAAGCTGCGGGTGGTAGGTGGCCTGGGCGGCCTCAACCAATACACCCGCCATGAAGCTCCGTTCTGGACCACCGAACTGCCGCGCCTGAGCGGTGGGCGCTACCAGGCCGAGATCGTGCCTTTTGACCGCACAGGCATTCGGGGCCAGGAAATGCTGTCGATGATCAAGTTGGGCACGGTGCCACTGGGCACGGTTTTGCTTTCGTTGGGCGCCGCGCGCGACGCCGAACTGGGCGCCCCCGACCTGGCGGGCCTGAACCCCGACATGGCGTCTTTGCGACGAACCGCAGCCGCCTTCCGGCCCCACCTGGAACGCATCCTGCTAGAACGCCACGGTGTGGTCCTGCTGGCGATGTACACCTACCCGGCGCAAACCCTTTTTTGCAAGGCCGCGCTGGCCGACCTGGCCGCGGTGAAGGGCCACCGGGTGCGGACGGCCAGTGTCTCGCAAGCCGACTTCATCACGGCGCTGGGCGGCACAGCGATCAGCGCGCCGTTTAACGAAATCTTGTCCCTTCTGCGCACCGACAGCATCGACTGCGCGTTGACGGGCGCGATGTCGGGTAACACCATCGGCCTGCATGAGCAGACCACTCACCTGCACACCTTGGCGGTCAGCTGGGGTTTGTCGATGTTCGTCGCCAACAGCGCAACCTGGAAGGCCATGCCCATTGACCTGCGCAGTTTGCTGCAGGCCGAACTGCCCAGGCTGGAGTCCAAGATCTGGGATGAAGCCCAGCGCGAAACCGAAGAGGGCATTGCTTGCAACACCGGAGCCGCGGCCTGCACCTCGGGCAAACCGGGCCAGATGGTGGCCGTGCGGGCGAGCGCCGCCGACGAAATCCGCCGACGCCAGATCCTGACGGGCGTGGTCTTGCCCAGCTGGATCAAGCGCTGCGGCGACAGCTGCGCAGAGATGTGGAACCGCGTGCTCGCACCCAGCACCGGCATCCAGGCCAAACCACTCTGAACGAGGCTGACCCTTGCCGTCATCACGCCGCGCCCGGGGCCTGCCATGGGCCACCGCTGGCTTCCTTGTGGTGTCCTTGTGGCTGGCCACCGGATCGTTGCTGCTGCAAGGGCAAGACGAGGCTCTGGCGCAGGCCGATGCCCGCGTCAGTCGCACCGTCAAGAGCGCGGAGGCCGACCTCAACCGCACCCTGATGAGCGTCGACCTGGTGCTGGCGGGGCTGCTCGATGTCTTGCGCCCGGCACTCCAGCCCGGCGGCGAGCTGGACCCGGCATTGGCTCAGCCCATCCTCGCTGCACTGAACAACCGCATGCTGGTCATGGCCGACGTGGCGGTGCTGGCCGCAGACGGTCGCACCCTGGCTGCCAGTCTGCCAGCCAGCCATGCCAGGGGGCTGCCGCTGCCCGAAACCACGCGACTGAAAGTGCTGGCCCAAGCGGCGCCCGAACTGGAGGTCAGCCCACCCGTGGTCGGCCCGCTCAGTGGCGAGCCTTCGGTTTACCTCGCCCGCAAGCTGACACTCAGCAACCAGCAGCAGGTCATCGCGGCGGCCGAAGTGCCGTTGGCGCTGTTGGCATCGGTGGCCGCGTCCACCAGCAGCGCCGACGGTGTGTCGCTGACCGTGGAGCGAGACGACGGGCAATTGTTGACGAGCTGGCCACGTCTGGGCATTCGCGAAACTCGGCTGGCCCTGACACCGTTGACACCCGCTGGAGCCGATGGCCAAGCCCATCGGGCACCGCACCGCACCCTGGGCAGCCAAGCCCGCGTGGCCTGGCGAACCACGCTGTATCCCGGGCTGCTGATCAGCGCTGGGCAGACCGAAGACGATGCCCTGGCCATCTGGCGCGAGCACCGCAGCGACCTGCTGCTGGGCGCCAGCTTCTTTTCGCTGTTCTTGTTGGCAGCCGCTGCACTGGTGCAGTGGCAATGGCTGGGCCTGATCCGCGCGCGACAAGACCTGGCGGCGTCGGCTGCCAACTTGGACCAGGCCCTGGCCTCGATGGGCGAGGCATTTCTCTTGTGCGACGCACAGGACCGCGTGGTGCGCTGGAACCCGCGCTACGAAGAGCTGTTCCCCTGGCTGCGGCCGCACCTGGCCCCCGGCGTGCCGTACCGTGAACTGGCGCAGCAGGCCGCCCTGGCGCGGTTTGGCACGCTGGACGGGGCCGAAGTCAAGTCGTGGACCGAAGACCGCGTTCGCAGACACCACGAGGCCGACCTGCAGCTGGAGCAGCAGCTGCACTCGGGCTTGGTGGTGCAGTGCACCGAGCGGCGCACGCCGGCCGGCGGCGTGGTCAGCGTCTACCGCGACATCTCGGCCGCCGAGCGAAAACTGGCCCAAGCCAAAGCCGAAGCCGAAGCCGCCAACGACGCCAAGTCGCAGTTCCTGGCCAACATGAGCCATGAAATTCGCACGCCCTTGAACGCGGTCTTGGGGCTGAACCAACTGCTGCTGCAATCCAACCTGGACACCGAGCAACGTCGCCACGCGACCTTGGTGCGCAGTTCAGGGCAACTGCTGTTGTCGCTGATCAACGACATCCTGGACCTGTCGCGCATAGAGGCCGGTCACGTTGACCTGCAAGCGCTGCCGTTTGAGCCCCGCCCCTTGTGTGAAGAGGTGCTGGCGCTGCTGAGCGAGCGGGCGCAGTCACAGGGTCTGACCCTGACCTTGGACGTCACGCCTGCGGTCAGCCCCACGCTGGTGGGTGACGGCATCCGCGTGCGCCAGGTGCTGTTCAACCTGGTGGGCAATGCGCTCAAGTTCACCGACGTGGGGGGCGTGCAAGTGGTGATGGACCAGACACCATGCCCCGACCACGAGCCCGGCTGGGTGATGCTGAAATTGCAGGTCTCGGACAGTGGCATCGGCATTCCACCTGGCGCGCTGCCCACCCTGTTTGACCGCTTCACGCAGGCCGACAGCAGCGCGGCGCGCCGTCACGGTGGCAGTGGGCTGGGGCTGGCCATCACGCGCGAAGTGGTGCTGCGCATGGGCGGCCAGATTCAGGCCACCAGCGTCATGGGGCAGGGCAGCCAGTTTGTGGCCACGCTGCGCTGCCAGGTGCCGCCCATCACGCCAGCGCCGGGCGCCTTTGCGCCAGACCGGCCGGCCACCGTCAGCGCCCAGCTGAACATCCTGGTTGCCGAAGACAACCCCGTAAACCAGCTGTTGATCGAAGCCTTCTTGCTGCGCCTGGGGCACCGCGTGACCGTGGTCGACAACGGCGTGCAAGCGCTTGCCCAGGCAGCCACCTCGCACTGGGATCTGGTGATGATGGACATGCAGATGCCCGAGCTGGACGGTCTGGGCGCCAGCCGCGCCATCCGGCTTCTGGCTGGGCCGGCGTCGCAGGTTCCCATCATGGCCATGACCGCCAATGCCCGCGACGAAGACCGCCAGGCCTGCATGGACGCCGGCATGAACGACTACATCTCCAAGCCGATCGACTGGGACAACCTGCAGGCGGCCATCTTGCGTGCCACCGCCGCGATCAGCCTGGGTCAACCGGGGGATTTCAGGGTGTAGAACGGCAAGACCTAGGAGCCTGTCGGACTTGGGGCGTCGAAGCGAAATTTGGCCCCAGCGAGGACAGTTTTTGC
>JAYVSX010000351.1:0-15850 GCA_043774975.1 Rubrivivax sp. | reverse complement strand
GGCTATGGACTACGTCGAACGAGGGCAAGGTCAACCATGTCTAGCCACACTATCCAACTTTGGCGTCTCCGCGTTTGGCGATGGGCCACTGAACCATGCGACACCTGATGTTTGTGCTGGCGATGGCCAGCGTTCTGTCCGCTTGCAACCGCGCCGGCCCCCCAGAGCCCACCCCGGCGAAGGCGGCTTCAGCTGCCGCATCCCAAGTGGACGCAGCCGCCAAAACGGCTGCGGTTCTGCTGTTGGCACCTGAAGACCTGAGGACCGTTGCTTCGACCCTGCGCACCACCGGGCCCGTCATCTCGGGCTCTTTGCAGCCCGAGCGACGTGCCGACCTGCGCGCCGAGGTGGGCGCCACCGTGCAGCAGGTGCTGAAAGAAAACGGTGAGGCGGTGCGCGCGGGTGACCTTCTGGTGCGGCTGGACGACGCCGCCATCCGCGACAGCCTGACCTCGGCTGACGAAGCGGTGCGCGCTTCGACCCAGGCCTCTGAGCAGTCCGAACGACAGTTGCAACGCTTGAAGACGCTGCAAGCGCAGGGCATGACTTCGATGCAGGCGCTGGAAGACGCCGAGGTGCGGCGCAACAACGCCCAAAGCGACCTGGTGGCGGCCAGGGCCCGGGTGGCCACGGCAAGGCAACAACTGCGCCGCACCGAGGTCCGGGCGCCGTTTGACGGCGTGGTCAGCGAGCGCAAGGTTTCGGCGGGTGACACCGCACTGGTGGGCAAGGAACTGGTCAAGGTCATCGATCCAAAAAGCATGCGCTTTGAAGGCCTGGTGTCGGCCGGCCGCATGCACGAACTCAAGCTGGGGCAAGGCGTGGCGTTTCGGGTCAACGGGTTTGCGCAGAACGAGTTCTTGGGCGTGGTTCGCCGCATCGACGCCGCTGCCAACGCCACCACCCGACAGGTTGAAGTCATCGTCGGTTTTGTCGACCCGGCTCTAGCGCCCAAGGTCGCGGGTCTGTACGCCGAAGGCAGTGTGCAAACGGGGGGTGTACCAGCGCTGATGCTGGCCGCTTCGAGCATCGGGCGTGCGGGTGACGGCGCCTTTGTCTGGCGCATCGACACGGCCAGTTCGCGTGTGGTCAAGGTCGTGGTGAAGCTGGGTGAGCGCGACCCGCGCAGCGGTGAAGTCCCGGTGTTGTCGGGCCTGTCTGCTGGCGACCAGGTGCTGCGCAGCCCTGGCAGTGCCTTGGTGGATGGCCAATCGTTTGAGCTGGGCAAACCGGCTTTGGCTGCGGCCGCGATTGCATCTTTGGCAGCATCGGCAGCTTCGGCTGCAGGCAACTGAGGCGGCACCATGTTTCTCTCCGAATTCAGCATCAAGCGGCCGGTGGCCATGGTCGTGATCATCCTGGCCCTGATGGCGCTGGGCTTGCTGGCCCTGAGCAAGCTGCGTGTCAATCAGTTCCCGGACATCGACCAACCGGTGCTCACCGTCAACATCCCTTACCCCGGTGCTTCGCCTGACACGGTGGAGCGGGAGGTTGTCAACCGCATCGAAAAAGCCTTGCAGGGCATTTCGGGCGTTGACCGGGTGCAGTCCACCGCCAGCGAAGGCCTGGCGCGCCTGGTGCTGCTCTTCAACTTCAACAAGAACATGATCGAAGCGGCCGATGAGGTGCGCAACGCCATCGGCTCGGTGCGGCACAAGCTGCCCAGCGAGATTCGCGAACCCGTGTTGCAGCGGTTGGACCCGGGTGCGCAGCCCATCATGCAACTGGCCCTGTCGTCCAGCAGCCAGAGCCACGCGCTGATTTCCAGGTTGGCAGAAGACCAGCTGGCCGACCGCTTTCGGGGCATTCCCGGGGTCGCGGTGGTCAATGTCAACGGCGCCTTGCGGCGCGAATTGAGCGTGCTGTTGCGGGCCGACAAGCTGCGCGAAAACGCCGTCTCGGTGACCGAGGTGGTGGCCGCGCTGCGTGCCCAAAACGCCACCGCACCGGTGGGCAAAATCAGGGGCGGCTTGGAAGATCAAAGCATCCGCTTGGTCGGGCGCATGGAGTCGCCGGCCGAGTTTGAGCAGGTGGTCATCAAGCGGCGCGGCACCGAGTTGGTTCGCCTGGGTCAGGTGGCCACGGTGCAGGACGGCTTTGCCGAGCTGACCGGGTTTTCCATGCGCAGCGGCAGCCCCAATGTGGGCCTTTCGGTGATTCGAGCCCGCGAAGCCAGCACCGTGAGCGTGGCCGACCAGGTGCGTAAGCTCAGCGCAGAGATCAACAAGACTTTGCCCGCGGGTACCCAACTCGAGGTCACGCAGGACGGTGGTCAGGACGCCGCCAGCAGCTTGAACAACGTGATTCATGCCCTGGTCTTCGGCGCGGGCCTGACGGTGCTGGTGGTCTATGTGTTCTTGAACTCGTGGCGCTCAACGCTGATCACGGCGTTGAGCCTGCCCACCAGCGTGATTGCGGCCTTCATCGCGGTGTGGCTGGCGGGTTTCACGCTCAACTTCATGAGCCTGCTGGGCTTGAGCCTGGCCATCGGCGTGTTGATCGATGACGCCATCGTGGTGCGCGAAAACATCGTGCGCCACCTGGAGCGTGGCGCCGACCGCATGACGGCGGCGCGTGAAGGCACGGCCGAAATCGGCTTGGCCGTTGCCGCCACCACTTTCTCCATCGTGGCGGTGTTCGTTCCGGTGGCCTTCATGCCCGGGATCAGCGGCGAATGGTTCCGGCCCTTTGGCGTGACCGTGGTGGCTTCGGTCCTGGTCAGCCTGTTCATCAGCTTCACGCTGGACCCCATGCTGTCGGCCTACTGGGGCGACCCGCCCGGGCACCACCAAGCGCCCAAGAAGGGCTTGTCCAAGCTCTTGGCGCGCTTCAACGCCTGGTTCGATCACCAGGCCGACCGTTATGGCCGGGTGATCGCCTGGGCTTTGCACCACCGGCGTTGGATGGCCGTCTTTGCGCTGCTCAGTTTGGTTGCGGCCATCACCCTGCAGGCCAAGTTTGGTGGCTCGAGCTTTTTGCCCGCGTCGGATGCTGGCGTGGTGGCCATCGACGTGCGCACCCCTTCCAGCAGCAGCCTGGAGTACGGCCGGCTGAAGGTCGAGGCGGTGGCCGCTTTGGCCCGCCAGTTGCCTGAGGTGAAGGCCACCAACAGCTATGTCAACCCCAGTGGCGGTCGGGTTTATGTCGATGTCGGCAAGAGCCAGCAGCGCCAGCGTTCTTCAGCGCAGATTGCGCAAGAACTGCGCAAGCAGACGGCGCGCCTGGTGGGCGCTGAGTACGTGGTCTTGGACGACCTCAGCAACGGGGCGCAAAAGCCAGTGCAGGTCCGCTTCACCGGCGCCGAGTCGCGCAAGTTGCTGGACATCACCAACGAGTTCATGGACAAGTTGCGCCAGGTGCCCGGGGCGGTGGACGTGGGCTTGTCCGAACAAGACCCACAGAACGAACTGAAGATTGAGCTGGACCGTGGGCTGGCCAATACCCTGGGCATCAGCGTCAACGACGCGGCGCAGGCGCTGCGGGTGGCCTTTGCGGGCGTGGAGGTGGGTGACTGGGTCGACCCCGCGGGCGAGTCACGCGATGTGGCGGTGCGCTTGCACCCGCTGGACCGGGTTGATGTCAGCAACATCGAACGTTTGCCGATCACGGTGACGGGCAGCAACCGCATGGTGCCGCTGGAGCAGATTGCCACCGTCACCATGGGCAAGGGCCCCAGCCAGATTCAGCACGCCAACGGCAAAAGAACCATCAGCGTGGCGGCCAATGCCCAGGGGCGGTCGCCCGGTGAGGTGACCGCCGATGCACTGAAGATCGCCCGCGCCATGAACTACCCGCCGGGTTACGGCCTGGAACTGGCCGGTGCCTCGCGGGACCAGCAAGAGGTGTTCAAGCAGATGGGCATTGCGCTGGTGTCGGGCATTGCGCTGATGTACCTGATTCTGGTCATGCAGTTCAGCAGTTTTTCGGCACCGCTGGCGGTGATGGTGTCGCTTCCACTCAGCCTGATCGGGGTGGTGTTGGCGTTGTTGGCCACCCGTGGCACGCTGAACCTGATGAGCTTCATTGGCGTGATCATGCTGATGGGCTTGGTGGCCAAAAACGCCATTCTGTTGCTCGACGCTGCCCGGGTGCTGGAGAAACAAGGGGTCGACCGTGAAGAAGCCCTGATGGCCGCTGGCCGGATGCGCTTGCGCCCGATTTTGATGACCACCTTTGCCTTGGTGGCGGGCATGTTGCCGGTGGCCATTGGCGTGGGTGAGGGCGGTGAGTTCTACCGGCCGATGGCGGTGGCCATCATCGGCGGCACCATCACCAGCACGGTGCTGACGCTGTTGGTCATACCCAGTTTCTACGACAGCATTGAAACCTCGCGCGACCGCGCGGTGGCCAAGTTTGCCGAGCGCGCGCAACGCTGGAATCCGTTTTTGGCCTTTGTGGTCACGCTGGGCGAAGCGGTGCTGACGCTGCTTTTGCTGCGTTTTGTCTGGCGCGCGCTGCTCAGCTTGCTGGGCAAAGGCCGTCGGCCCGGTGGTGGCTCGGGCGCCTTGCCCGCGTGACGACAACCGCGTGACGATGGCCGCAGCGGAGCGTGCATTTTGCTGAACCTGACCTTACTGTCGCAGATTGAAGCCATCGCCGGCCAAGCTGGCGATCTGATCTTGCAGGTGTACGGTTCCAACTTTGCGGTTCGCGGCAAGGCCGATGCGTCGCCCGTCACCGAAGCCGATGAACGGGCCGAGGCCCTGATCGTGGCGGCATTGTTGGCCCTGACCCCTGGGATACCGATCGTGGCTGAAGAAGCGGCTGCGCGGGGCCAGGCACCAACACCTGGGGACCGTTTCTGGTTGGTGGACCCCTTGGACGGCACCCGCGAGTTCGTGTCGCGCAACGGCGAGTTCACGGTGAACATCGCGCTCATCGAAGCCGGGCAACCGGTGCTGGGTGTGGTGCTGGAGCCGGTGGCCAGCCGGGTCTATGCCGGTCTGGTGGGGCAGGGCGCGTGGCTGCAGGACCCGTCCGGGCGCCGCGCCATGGCTTGCCGCCCCGTGCCGCCTGCGACCGAAGCGGGGTGGGTGCTGGCCTGCAGCCGCTCGCACGGCGACGAAGCCGCCTTGACGGCCTGGTTGGCCGGCCGCACGGTGGCGCGGCGGCTCGCCGTGGGTTCATCGCTGAAGTTTGGCCTGATCGCCAGCGGCCAGGCCGATGTCTACCCTCGTTTGGGGCGCACCATGGAATGGGACACCGCCGCCGGGCATGCCGTGCTGCGCTCAGCAGGCGGAACCGTCACCGATCTGCAAGGGCTGCCCTTGCGCTATGGCAAACCCGGCTTCGAGAACCCCCACTTCGTGGCCTGGGGTCGGCGCTGAGTCAAGCCATCGGTGGCGGGAAAACCCCGCGCCAGATGCGTTGAACGTGGCTCCTAGAATGCAGCGACCCAGCTTGGGTCTTGCAAAGGAAGTCACCCATGCCCACGTCTCGCAAAGCCTCGGCTCCGGCGCCTGAAGGTGAGGCCACCAGCGCGGTTCGGGTGCTGAAGAAGTACCCCAACCGTCGGCTCTACGACACCCAGAGCAGCAGTTACATCACCTTGGCTGACGTGAAGCAGATGGTCTTGGCCGGAGATGCCTTTGAAGTGCGCGATGCCAAGACCGCTGAAGACCTGACCCGCGCCATCTTGCTGCAGATCATCCTGGAAGAAGAGTCGGGTGGGGTGCCCATGTTCACGGCAGCCACACTGAGCCAGATCATCCGGTTCTACGGCCACGCCATGCAAGGCGTGATGGGTTCGATGCTGGAGCAAAACATGGCGGCCTTTGCCGAACTGCAAAAGGGTTTTCTGGCCCAGAGCGCGGGCCTGGTCGATCCCAAACGGCTCAATCCCGAAGCCTGGACGCAGTTCCTGAGCGCCCAGCCCAACCCTTTCCAGGGCCTGATGGGCAGCTATGTGGACCAGGGTCGGGCGATGCTGGAAAAAATGCAAGAGGCCGGCAACCTGTTCCCGGGCATGGGCGGCTTTCCACCGGCCAAAAAGTAGGCGCCAGGTCCGTCGCGGCGCGGTGCATCAAAATCACGCCATGATCACACCCGACACCAAACCGCCCAGCCCCAGAAAAGCCCCGACTGTGGGCTTTGTTTCACTGGGCTGTCCCAAGGCACTGACCGACTCGGAACTCATCCTCACGCAGTTGCGGGCCGAAGGCTACGAAACCAGCAAGACCTACGCGGGCGCCGACCTGGTCATCGTCAACACCTGCGGTTTCATCGACGACGCGGTCAGGGAAAGTCTGGACACCATTGGCGAGGCCTTGGCCAGCAACGGCAAGGTCATCGTCACCGGCTGTCTGGGCGCCAAGGCGGGCACCGACGGTGGCAACCTGGTGCGCCAGATCCACCCCAAGGTGCTGGCGGTCACCGGGCCGCACGCCACCCAGGAAGTGATGGACGCCGTGCACCTGCACGTGCCTAAACCGCACGATCCTTTTGTCGACCTGGTGCCGGCGGCGCGCGCAGAGTTTCGCGGTGTGGCTGGCATCAAGCTCACGCCCCGTCACTACGCCTATTTGAAAATCAGCGAAGGCTGCAACCACCGCTGCACCTTTTGCATCATCCCCAGCATGCGCGGTGACCTGGTGTCGCGGCCCATCGGCGACGTCTTGGGTGACGCCCGCGCATTGTTTGAAAGCGGCGTGAAAGAACTGCTGGTCATCAGCCAGGACACCAGCGCCTATGGCGTGGACATCAAGTACCGCATGGGCTTCTTTGACGGGCAGCCGGTCAAGACACGCATGCTCGACTTGTGCGAACGGCTGGCCGCACTGGCCGAACCTTTTGGTGCCTGGGTCAGGCTGCACTACGTCTACCCGTACCCCCACGTGGACGATGTCTTGCCGCTGATGGCGCAGGGTCGTGTGCTGCCCTACCTGGACGTGCCCTTCCAGCATGCCCACCCCGACGTGCTCAAGCGCATGAAGCGCCCGGCCAGTGGCGAGCGCAACCTGGAGCGCTTGGCCAAGTGGCGCGAGATTTGCCCTGAGATCGTGGTGCGCTCGACCTTCATCGCCGGTTTTCCGGGCGAAACCGAAGCCGAGTTTGAAACGCTGCTGGACTTTGTGCGCGAAGCCCAGATCGACCGCGCGGGCTGTTTTGCCTATTCGCCGGTTGAAGGTGCCACTGCCAACAGCATCCCCGGCATGCTGCCGCAAGCGGTGCGCGAAGAACGCCGGGCGCGCTTCATGGCCGTGGCCGAGGCCGTGTCCATCGCCAAGCTGCAGCGCCGCGTGGGCGCCACCATGCAGGTGCTGATCGACCACGCGCCGGCCCTGGGGCGCAAAGGCGGCGTCGGGCGCAGTTATGCCGACGCACCGGAGATCGACGGCACGGTACGCCTGCTGCCGCCCGAAAAGGCCAGCAAGACGCTGAAGGTGGGTGACTTCACCCGCGCCCGCATCGTGGCTGCCGACGGCCATGACCTGGTGGCCCAGCCGATCTGACCCGGCGCCGACCTGGATCAAGCCGCCCGATCTTTCTGCGTTCTTTGCCGAGCGCCACTGACATGACACCCGAACTCATCACCGACCTGATCCACCACGCCTACACGCCGCCGGCAGGCTTTGATTCACCTGCACCAGGCGTGTTCAAAGCCAGCACCGTGATCTTCCCCAACACCGCCGCACTGCGCGCGCGCGACTGGCGGCGGCGCGATGGCTACACCTATGGTTTGCACGGCACGCCCACCACCTTTTTGCTGGAGGAGCGCATTGCCTCGCTCGAAGGGGGTCTTCAATGTGTTTTGGTGCCCAGCGGCTTGGCGGCCGTGGCGCTGGTGGACATGGCACTGCTCAGCCCGGGTGACGAGGTGCTGCTGCCGTCCAACGTGTACGGCCCGAGCCGTGAACTGGCCCGCCACGAGTTGACGCGCTGGGGCATCACGCATCGGCTTTACAACCCCATGGACGCCGCCGCGCTGCGCGCGATGATCGGCCCCCAGACCCGGCTCATCTGGCTGGAAGCCGCCGGCTCGGTGACGATGGAGTTTCCTGACCTGACCGCTCTGGTGCAGGTGGCCCGCGAGCAGGGCGTCACCACCGCTTTGGACAACACCTGGGGCGCGGGCATCGCCCTGCGCGGCTTTGACCACGGCATCGACATCGTGATGCAGGCCTTGACCAAGTACCCCAGCGGCGGTGGCGACGTGTTGATGGGCTCGGTGAGCACGCGCAACCCGGCGCTGCACGAGCGCATCAAGCTCACCCACATGCGCCTGGGGCTGGGCGTGGCAGCCAACGACGCTGAGCTGGTGCTGCGCGGCTTGCCCACCCTGGCGGTGCGCTATGCGGCGCAAGACGCGGCAGGGCGGGCGCTGGCCACCTATCTGTCAACCCGGCCCGAGGTCATCCAGCTGCTGCACCCGGCATTGCCTGGCGCCCCGGGGCACACACACTGGAAAGCCCACTGCACGCAGTCTGCCGGGCTGTTTTCCGTGCTGTTCGATCCGCGTTTCAGCGTGGCGCAGGTTCACGCCTTTGTCGATGCGCTGCGACTGTTCAAGATCGGCTTTTCCTGGGCTGGGCCGGTCAGCCTGGTGGTGCCCTACGACGTGGGCGCCATGCGCGACCCGGGCCACGGCCTGCCGGGGCACCTGGTGCGGTTTTCAATGGGCCTGGAGGCCGTGTCAGACCTTCAGGCCGACCTGGAGCAGGCCTTGGCCGCCACGCTGCAAGGGCGGCTCTGAGGGCCGCGCTGGCAGACCTCTCAGCCCTCAGGGCCGGGTGAACAGGTGGACGCCTGACGCAAAACCGTTGCCGGTGTTGAGCAGCGTCGAAAAGACCAGCCCGTTGGCTGCCGTACCCACGAAGTTGCCGTTGAACACGCTGGAGGTGGGCGTGAAAGCCGCGCAGCCACTGCAGGTGCCAGAGGTGTAGCGCCCGTCAAAGGCGCCGGCAGCGGCCGTCGCGCTGTAGCTGGCGTTGCCGTTCAGCCCTGCAAAGCTTTGGCTGCCAATCTGAAACCCCAGGTTTTGCAGCGTGACGCCGCGGGTGGCGAAGTTGACCGCGATGTTCCCGTTTACACCCTGCAGCAGCCCACCGGCCGGCGTGAAGGTGGCGCTGGCGGTGGTGGGTAGGCTGCGGGTGGCGTTGGCAAACACATAGTCCACCTGGCCCAGTGAAGGTGCCGTTTGCAGCTGCCCCGAAACGCGCACAGCGGCGCTGGCCCCGGGCGCTGACAACCAAGAACCCCAATAGGCCACCGTGCCGTCGGCCAGCGCGACCTGGCCGGTCTGGGTGGTGAGCGCGCCGCTGCGGTCGGCCACCACGCCTTCAGCGGCGGTGCGGATCAGGTCCAGCGAACCCCCGCTGGCGCGAACATCGGCGCCGCGCCAAACGCTGGGGCTGGTCAGGCTGCGTGGGTTGGCGGTGTTGACGTCGTAACTGAGCGACAGCGACACCACCTGGTTGGGCAAGGCGTTGGCGGTGGAGCCGGCGGTGTTGCTGGTGTACTCGTTGGCGGCGCTGCGCTGCGCACTTTCATTCACCGCCGGCACGGTGACCACGGTCAGGCCCGCTTGCAAGGCGGCCAGCGCCCGGGAAAGGTCCACCACATAGGCCACCTTGCCCCGGTCCACGGCGGCGCCGGCAGCGGCCTGCATCACCGCACGCAGTTGCAGCGCGGAGGACACGTTCACGTCGGGCATTGACTGCTGTTGCTCCAGGGCCAGGCCAAAACCAGGGTCCAGTTCGGCGGCGCGCCGGAAAGAGTCGCGAGCTTCTGAATAGCGGCCCTGGTCTTTCAGGTCCAGCCCTTGGGAAAAGGCGCGAAAGGCTTCCACGTTGCTGGTCTGGAAGCGCTCGATGCGGGCGCGGACTTCCGGGCTCAGTTGTTCCAGTGAAACGCCGGCTGCGCGCAGGATGCCAAAGGTCATGGCCTTTTGGGCCCGGAACACCGCCGACAGGTCACCGCGTTCGGTGACCACGCCCAGGCTTTCGCCGCTGCGGCTGTCGATGACCGCGCCTTCCAAGGCAAAGCTCTGTGGGCGACCTTGGGCCAAGGCGGCCGTGCTGCTGATAAACACGATCAGGCCTGCTACAGCAATGCGAAACAGACGCGGGTTCATTGCTGCACCTCAAAGTTGCCAACCACCACTTTTTCCGCCCGCATCAGGCGGCCCGACCGCACCGCTGACGCCTTGTCGGCCAAACCGCTGTCGCCCAGTTTGGCCTCGTTGACCAGCAGTTGCACCTTTTCGCGCTCCAACACCTTCAAGCCCGGCACCTTGGAAAGGTCAGCAATGATCATCGCGGCCAGGCCCTTGGCCATGGCGCGGTAGTTGGCGTCGCCCTGGTTGACAAAGGCTTGCACGGCAATGCTGCCGGGCTCTGGCGGTGTGCTCACCACCTCGCGTTCGCGGGCTACGGCAGCCACCACTTCCTGCTGCAGTTGTGTGGATGACAGCAGTGTCAGGGTCTTGGGCACGTCGCGAGCGGTTGCGCCTTCGGGGTCCTCACGGGCGTATTGCTGCAACCAGTCCAGCGCAGCAGCGTTGTCTTGCTGGCGCAGCGCAATCAGCCCCCGGTAGTAGGGCACCAAGGTCTCGCCAGGCGCCAGGCGGCGCACGGACTCCAACGCCTGCACCGCCAAGGCGTCGTCGCCGGCATTGAAGGCCTCGAGCCCGGTCTTGAGCAGGCCGGCAACTTCGGTCCGGCTGCGGGCTGCGGCCGACTGGGTGCCAGAGGCGCTCAAGATGCTGGGCTGCGAGGCCAGGACTTCGGGTCTGCTGGCGGCGTCCACCCAGCGAAAGCTGCGGCTGCGCAAAACGGAGCGGCCACCTTGGTACTCCAGCACCGCTTCGCCTTGCGCAATGCGGCCGTACAGGCCCTTGGGCAGATCACAAGCTGCAGCGCAGTCTTGCAGCTTCAGAAATCCGTTGGTGCGCACGCTGCGGTTGCCCAGGTCGACTTGCCAGTCGCGGCCGGTGCTGGCGTTCAGGGCCAGGCCGCCGCGGATAAGCGCCAGCCGCCGGGCCTGTGCTGCGGGCAGCTTCAGCTCGGTTTGTGCCGACAGCGCGAGCAGCGTGCCGTCGCCCATCAACAGGTGAACACCGCTTTCTGGCCCGGTGAGCAAGGTGCTGCCCGCCACCGCTTGGCCCAGCGTCACAGGCGTGCCGTTGCTCTTGACTTCGCCTTGCAGGCTGACCACCTTGGCTTCCAAGGCCTGCGCCCAGGCGGCGCCGCCTTGCAGCAGGGACAAGCCAAGCGCGAGTGCAACGGTCAAGCGCACAGGATGGGGGGGGCGAACGTTGAGCATCTGGTATCTCCGGGGCTCAGAACTGGTAGCGCAATTTGACCGACAGCGACTTGCGGTTGCTGTCGTAGAGGTCTTGGTTGGAATCGCTCACCGACCAGGAGGCCTCGCCTCTGATGGACCACTGTGCGTCCAGCGCGTAGTTGGCAACCAGGTCGGCACTGACGGCGCGGTCGGCTCGGGTGGCATTGGGGTCTCCAACGGGATAAATGGCGTCGGGTGCACCATAGGTCTGGGTGGCGCCCGTCAAGCCGGCTGAAACGCGCATGCGCTGCATCGGCGAAATGGAAGCAAAGACCCGCACCTGAGGCCCCTGCTTGCTGAAGTCCCTGCGCAGGGCTTGGTTGTCGTCGCGCGTGTAACTGGCCCGCACGCCCAAGGTGGGGGACCCGCCCATGCCAGACAGGTTGTGCGTGAACATCGCGCCAACGGTGGTTAAACGGCCGTCGCGGTCACGGTCGATGGCCGCAGCGTGTTTGAGCTGGCCGTACTGGCCGAAAAACATCAAGGTCTGATCCTGGGCCAGGCTGAGGTTGGCCTCGGTGGTGATCTGGTTGGTGTTGCGGTAGCGGTTGTTGCCCACCAGCAATTGGCCGGTCGACAACGTGGCCCGCCACAGCGCGGGGCCGCTGAGTTGCGAAAACCCGGCATAAACGTTGGCCGAAGTCACGTCATAGGCACTTTCCTGGGCGTGACCCCGGTGGTCGAAGTCGCCGCCGGCGAATACCGACATGCGGCCCGATACCCGCATCAGGTGTTGGCCGCCCAGCGTGACTTGCGCAAAACTGTCACGCGCGGCCCGGCTGGCTGTTTCCGGCGAAAAAATCTGCTGTCCCAGCTGGTAGGCGTCGCGGTAGGTGCCGCCGTTGACGTTGTTGTCAAAGCCCCCGCCAACTTCGGCATAGAGCCGGGCTGAAGCACGGCGGTCCGACGACTCTCTGGCCTGCATGGCCTGCAAAAAGCCGTTGATGTTGCTGCGCACGCCAGCGGGTGGGTTGTAGCGCAGGACAAATTCAAACTCGGACCGAGCCCGCGTGTACTCGCCAATCAAGAAGTAGCCACGCGCCAGCTCCAGGCGCGCACGGTCGTTGGCGGGCACGGCGCTCAGGTGACGCTCCAGCGCCAACAGACCTTCAGGAACGCGCCCCACATTGATGGCCGCCACGCCATAGAGAAAGTCGAAATGCACGTCGCCGATCAGTTGCGGGTTGGCTTGCCCGGTCTTGTAGGCCTGTTCGAACTGGCTGCCTTCTACCTGGCGGCGGATGTCGTCGAGCGGCGTTGCGGCAGCAAGGCCCGCGGCCATGGACAAGACCAGCAGCGAGACCGCTCGTGCTGAAGCCCGGGCCCGAGTGTGGGCGGCCGCGAGCAGGCGCGTGGTTGAGCAAAGCTGTCGTTTGAGCGATTGCGTCATCGTGGATGCGGTGCTGGTTAATGTGAGCAGAGCGTGGGCAGAGCGTGGGCAGGGTTCAAGGTGCAGGTGGGGTCTCGCTGGTCCGCATCAATTTGAGCAGCTGCGGGTCCATCGAGATCAACGGCATCTTCAGCAACAAGGGCAGGCTGACCTGTTGGCCATCAGCGGCCAGGATGGCCGCGATCTCAGCCGGTGTGCTGACCCCCCGCAACGTGGGCATGTTGATGGCCGCCGTGGTGTTCAAGCGGCCGGCGATGCGGTTGGAGGCGCTGGCGCGAAGCAATTCGGCCTGGGCCTTGGCCACTTCGACCGGGTCTAGTGCAATGGCCAGATTGACGTTGCCGCCACTGGATTCGGACTCGCTCGCGGCCGGCGGTACCGGCAGCACCACCAACAGGCCCGGGCTGTAGGTCAGGCTGTAGTTGCTGGCGTTGCCCACACCAAACACCGCTGCGGAAGGGCGCAGATCAAACACCGAAACACCGACCGCCGTGGCACTGCCCGCAGGCGCAGCTTGCACCACCGAGACAATGCTGTCAGTGCCCACCAAGCCGCCTGCGCTGACGCTGAAGTCAAAGCTGGTCGGGTTGGGGGCGTTGGCCAGGCGCACCACGCTGTTGGTGGCGATGGTCAGCGGCCTTGGATTGACCAGCAACTGGCCGTCGACATAGCTGATGTTGTAGTTGAGCGGGTTGAAGCTACCCCCTGCTGCGTTGCTGGCGTTGATGGCATATGGCGTTGTGCTGGCTGCAGCCGTGGCCGTCGAGCCTGCGCTGGTCAGGGCCACCTGGCCCAGCGTCTCGCCCACCACCAGGCCGGTGGTGGAGAACTCGGTGCCGGCAACCGCCAGCGCATTGCCGTAAAGCTTGGTTTGTGATTGCGCAGCCACCGACAACGGCGCCCGGTTGATGTTGGCGCTGGTGTTGAACGACGAGGTGCTGAGCACATAGTTCGCTGCGTCGGCACCGGCGGCGGTCAAGCCGGTGAGCGACACCGCGATGCCGTTGCCTGCATCGCGATTGGCGTAGTTGGCAGCTGCGGCGGTCAAGGTCAGCGTGTCACCTGAAACCCGGTCGTCGGTGAGGGTGATGCTGGCGCCGGTGTTGCCGTCGTAGACCTTGTTGGTGACGGCCAGCGTGGGCATCAAAGTCCGCTGAGCGATGTTCACCGTCAAACCCGAACCGTTGGTGACCGTGTAGTTGCTGGCGTCGGCCCCGCCCAGTGACAAGCCGCCCAGGGTGACCGCCCTGCCAGCCCCAGCGTGCTTGTCGGCCGTGGTGGCCGCGGCACCCGACGACAGCAGTTGCAGGTCATCCCCGGCCAAACCGCCGCTGATGCTGCCGCCGCTGGTGTTGAGTGCAACCACGTTGGTGCCGTCGTAGACACGGTCCACCGCGCTCACGCCTGACAACGTGATGCCGCGCTGCGCGATGTTGACGGTCAGGCCGGCCGTGCCCGCGATGGCGTAATTGCCAGCGTCGCTGCCGCTGAGCGACAGGCCACTGAGCACCACCGACTTGTTCTGACCGGCCGACTTGTTCAGCATGACCCCGCCGCCCAGGCCACTTCCGGGCACGTTGACGGTGACGTTGTCGCCCGCGATCACGTCACCGCTGGCGCTGCCAATGCTGCCGCTGACGTTGACCTGCACGTTCACCGTGCCGTCGTAGACGCGGTTGGTGGCGGTGATGCCACCCAGGCCCGTCACGTTCAGCGGCCGCGGCGTGATGCTGCCGGTGGTGCTGGCGCTGCTGCTCAGCAAGGCGTAGTTGCCAGCATCGACGCCGCTGAGGGTGATGCTGGTGATGTCGATGGCCTTGCCGCTGCCTGCGTTTTTGGCGCCTGCGCCCGTGAACACCGCTGTTTCGCTCAGCGCGACGGTGTCGCCCGCGATCAGCCCGCTGTTGGCACGCACCACGGCAGCCGTGGCTGTACCGTCGTAGACCTTGGTGCCACCGGTGTAGGTGGCGGTGACGGTCTTGGGCGTGATGCTGGCCGTGGTGGTGGCGCTGGCATTGATCAGGCTGTAGTTGGTGGCGTCGGCGCCGGTCAGGCTGCCGCCTTGCACCGCCACGGCCTTGTTCACGCCAGCGTTGCGGCCATCAGTGCCGCTGAAGACGCCCGTGGCTGCGATCGCCACCGTGTCACCGGCCACCAGGTCGCTGCTGCTGGTGGTGATGGTGGCTGCAGTGGTGCTGTCATAAACCTTGTCGACCGCTGCATAACTGGCGTTGACGGTGCGCGGCGTGATGTTGACCGTGAGGCCCGCCGTGCCCGCGATGGCATAGTTGGTGGCATCGCTGCCGCCGAGCGACAGGCCGCTGAGCACCACCGACTTGTTCTGGCCCACCTGCTTGCCCAACATCGTGCCACCGGTCAAGCCGGTGCCCGGCACGTTGACGGTGACGATGTCGCCCGCCACGATGTCGCCGCTGGCCGAACCCAGCACACCGCTGACGTTGACCTGCACGCCCAGCGTGCCGTCGTAGGCCCGGTCCACCGCCGTGATACCGCTCAGGCCGGTGACGTTCAAGGGGCGCAGCGTGATGCTGCCGGTGGTGCTGTCACTGTTGCTCAACAAGGCGTAGTTGCCCGAGTCGGCCCCTGTCAAGCTGATGGCACTGATTTGTACCGCCTTGCTGTTGCCCACGTTCTTGGCGCCAGCGCCCGTGAACAGCGCGGTTTCGCCCACCGTCACGGCGTCGCCAACAATCAGGCCCGACGTGTTGCGGCTGACGCTGGCGTTGGCGCTGCCGTCGTAAACCCGCGTTGTGCCGGCATAGGTGTTGACCAGCGTGCGCGGTGTGATGGTGGCCGTGGTCGTGCCGGAGCTGTTGACCAGGCTGTAGTTGCCAGCGTCGATGCTGCTCAAGTCGCCGTTTTGCACGCTGATGGTCTTGCCGACGCCGGCATTGCGTGCTCCCACACCACTGAAGCTGCCGCTGCCGTTGATGAGCACGCTGTCGCCCAGCACGATGTCCGACGAGCTGCCGATGACGGTGGCGGTTGTCGTGCCGTCATAGCTGCGGTCCACGCCGGTGTAGATCGCGGTCAGTGACTTGGGTGTGATGTTGACGCTGACGCCACTGGTGCTGGCCACGCTGTAGTTGGGCGCGTCTGCACCACCCAAGGTCAGCCCAGCGACCGCAACCGCCTTGCTGCTGCCGACGTTCTTGT
>JAYVSX010000350.1:0-4057 GCA_043774975.1 Rubrivivax sp. | reverse complement strand
GCTTTGATCGTGATGTCCGCAAGCTGCTGGCCCGGAGCCAGTTCACCTTGCTGGTGGCTGAGCGCCCGTAGTCGAAGCTGGTGCGGCACCCCAAGCTATCCAATCCACGCCACTTCGTTGGGTTGCCGGATAGCTGCCGGACTTGTACTGACGTGGACGGCCAGTTGCGGTCTTTGGCTCCTTGGCGATCGCGGGTGATTGGGGTGCCCTGCTGCGCTCATGTCCCCCGCGTCGGGCTGCGCCCGCCGCTCCTCCTTGACTTCGCTCCGCAGGGCACCCCCATCACCCGCTCAGGCACCAGCCGTGGCGTGCCGATGGTTGGCCCGCCGCCATGGTGGGTGGACGAGGTCAATGGGTGGCGGGCGCAGCGAAGTAAAGGAGGAGCCCCAGGCTGCGCAGCAGACTGTGGCGGGGGACATGAGCGGAGCCCGGTACCCGTTGGCCTCGTCCCGCCACAGACTCTGGAGCGAATGACCGGTCAGGGTCGCCAAGAGACGGTCGGCCCAACGGGCGGCGTGCCGAAATGCTGACGTATGAGGAGAGCGTCGCGTTGGAATCGTCCGCGTGAAAGGGGAGGCGACAACTAGTCTGACGCAGGGGGTTTCCCTCGTGGTGTGACCCGGCACTTGGTCTGGGGGCAACCGGGAAGGGGCGGGAAGAAGGGGGATGGGTCGGGAAATGGCCCATGAAATCAGGTACTTAGGGCCAGGAATGGCCCTAGAACCGCAGTGACGGCTGCAACAGTTCCACCGACGCATGGTTTGGGGTCGGGCGGCAAACCAGGCGCCGGAGGCCTCAAGGGTTGGTTTCACCGCGCTGCCAGTGAAAAGGCGCTGAATTGGGCCCAGGCGTGGCGCGACAGTTCGGCGCGGAAGTGTCGCGGAAGTGTAGCGCGTCCTTAAACCGGTCTTTTTGGCCTAAGTGACTGATTCACCGATGGTTTCCGGGTAACCAGCCATTGGACGGGCGGCGCATGGTCTGGGCCCGAAGTGTTGCGAAAGTGGCGCGTTTGCGCCACTTTGAACCTACTTTCAACTCTTCCAGCTGCGGATGATCAGCTCGCCCGACTCGCCCCGCCGGTTGGCTGGCACGCCCACCGTGTACCGTATCGGCACCCGGCTCATCGGCAGCCCGGCGAAGGCCTCCCGCATGGCTGGGATGTCGTTCACGGTGACCACCGCGCGGCCCTTCATGGACCTCATCAGCTCGGCCATCAAGGCGTACTGTTCCAGGCCGAATTCCACCCCGTAGCCAGCCGTTCCCCAGTACGGCGGGTCCATAAAAAACAGCGTGTGCGGGCGGTCGTAGCGGGCCACTACTTCGGCCCACGGCTGGTGCTCGATGAACACCCCATTCAGGCGCAAATGCGCCTCGCTCAGCGCCTCTTCGATGCGCAGCAGATTGAACCGTGACCCGCTTGTTGTGGCGGTGCCAAAAGTCTGCCCATCGACCTTGCCACCAAAGGCCTGCTTCTGCAAAAAGAAGAAGCGCGCGGCGCGCTGGATGTCGGTCAAAGTGACCGTGTTCGTAGCCTTGGCCCAGTCGAACAGCTGCCTGCTGCTCAGGGCCCAGCGGAACTGCCTGACGAACTCGTCCAGGTGATGCTGAACCACCCTGTACAGGTTGACCAGGTCGCCGTTGATGTCGTTTAAAACCTCGGTCTTCACGGGCTCTTTGGCGAAGAAGATTGCAGCCGCTCCAGCGAATGGTTCGACGTAGCAACTGTGGTCCGTGAAGGTGGCCATGATCTGGCTGGCCAGGCGTCTCTTTCCCCCTATCCAGGGGATGATTGGTTGGGCGTTCACGCGGTCTCCGGTGCGTACACTGCCTTGGCCCCCCGGTGGGTGTTGGGGCCTTGGCCTGATCGCAGGCTTGTTCTGCGTGAGGGTGGCCGTCCGGGATGCTCCAACACCCCGGGCGGTCGCCCCATCTTTTTGCGCGGTTCATCGCCGCGTCCAGGCCGCGTAAAGGTGGTCTCGAAGCACCTTCACAAGTTCTGTTTTGTCGGCCTCGGAAGCCCCCAAGAAGGGCCTCTCCGGCATGGTCACTTGGCGGCGCAAAAGGAAGTGCACCTTGCCCTTGTCGTCGCCCATCACAAACTGGCCCTTCAGCGTTTGCCAGACGTGCAATCCGGGCATGCGCGTGGGGCTGCCTGCAGTCCTAGCTTGCGGCGTCACAGGAATGGCCAAGAATGGGCCCTTGCGCGCGCGAATCACGCCGCCGAACTGGTGGATTGCAGCGTAGGCCACATTGGTACCAACCGCCGCCGCCGTGGCTGTCGACGAGGCCGTGATGCTGTTGCGAAGGCGGCGCGTCAAGCTCATCGTCTGCCCGCCTTCTTCGGTGGCGCGCCGACTGTGCGGCCAGGCTGTGCCGTCAGGCCCAACGCCGGTGCGAAACCGCAGCTGCGCGCCTGTCTTCAGCACGCGCGCCATGCTGCGCATGGCAGGGCTCATGTCGCCACCCATCGGCAGGCCAAGGCGCAGTGCCTCCAGTGCTTTCGCAACCTCAGGCGAACTCAGCTTCACGCGAAGGTCAGCGACCATCCATGAACTCCCTGCGCTTCTCGTCCAACTGCGCCTGAAGCTGCTGCGCGCGGCTGGCGCCGGGGTTGTAGGCCCAGCCTGGGTCAATGCCCACAGGCACCCGTTCGATGGCACCCGTGCGCGGGTTCACCCAATCGCGGGTGGTGCTGGCCGGCGCCTTGTCCGTAGGGGCGTAGCCCATCGCCTGCGCTTGCTCGGCGCTGAGTTGCACCACGCCGCAACGGCAGTTCCAACCGTTGGGCGGCATGTGGGTCTGCCACCAGGGGTCATCGGCAGGCAGCACCGTGCCGTCCCAGGCCGCATGCTCTTCACGCGTGGCGCTGTCGTCAACCGCGTCATACATCAGGTAAGGCGCTTCAGCCTTGGTCTCCTGAATCTCGGCCCAATGCCCGGCTGAATAGGCCGACTGCAGGTTTGTCCTGAAGATCGTGCGCAGCCTTCGCGGGCTGCCCAGCTGCACAAGCTGCATCTCGCCCGTGGCCGGGTCTTTCATCTCGGCCTTGCCCCACCAGCCGGCTTCCACCAAGCGGCCTTCCAGCCCCGCGCGGAACTGCTCGAAGGTCTGTCCATCGGCCAAGGCCTTGTCCACCGCAGCGCGCACGTCGCGCAACAGGTCCACGTCCATCATCTTGGCCACGGTGAACGCTGCATCGTGCTCCTGCTGCCACACGTCTTGCCACGCAAAGCTAGTGACGTAGCCCTTCTGCCGGAAGAAGGCCAGTGCCTTCTCCGGTGGCAGGTCAAAGCGCGCTTCAGCCGCCACGGCCGGCCGCGGCCTTCACCAGGCGCGAGAAGAGGCCCGGCTTCTTAGGCGCCACGGCTGCCTTACCCCGCCCCATCACGTTGCCGGCGAAGGTGCTGCGCGCGATCAGCTCCACCGCCGCAGGGTCCGGCTCGGCAGTCAACAGGTCGGGCAGGCGCTCACGGAACTGCACCAGGTCGCCCGTCTCTTCCAGCACGGCCACCAGGTCTTCCACGCGCTTGCCGACCACCTGGCGCCACTGGCCAGACAAGGCCTCGGCCGCGGCCACAAGTTCAGCCTGGCGCGCTGCGTTGGCCTGGGTTTGCGGGTTTGAAGCGTCTTTAAAGTCCGCCGTCGCGTCAGCACCCGGTGCGGCCGGGTCCACAGGGTCAGATGCGCTGTTGCCACCCCCAAACGGGCCCGGTGGCATGGGCAGCGGAAAAGGCGATGGTGCTTTCTTTGACCAGCCCTCGCCGTAGGTGTCAAGCATGTATTTCTCGTCGGGCTCCCAGCCCATGTCAAACAACGTCTTGTCGCGAGTTGCGCGCGCCGCCAGGTCTTCCGGCTCGGCAAATTCGCTGCGCAGCTTGGGCAGGCCAGCACCCGGCAGGTTGAACTCCACGATCCACCGCACCAGCGTGTCGTTGAGCGTCTCGTCCAGTTCATTGGCGTCGTCCTGCGCCACCTCAAGCCGCACGTCGTTCTGCACGCCCGCCTGGTTGCTGCCCAGGCCGGTGGACGCAGCCGTGGTGCTCATGGTTTCGCCAAG
>JAYVSX010000349.1:0-4484 GCA_043774975.1 Rubrivivax sp. | reverse complement strand
GAGCAGGCCCGCAGCGGTGCTGCTCGCGAAGCTCAATGAACCAGGTCAGTTGAACGCTGTCGCGTTGAAGACAAAGGTGTCCTGCGTCACGTCAAAACTGGCCAGCAAGCGCTCGGCGCCGCCAAACACGGTACGCACCCCATCACTGGGGTTTGCGGCCGAGCCTTGAAAGGCCGGCACGTTGAAAACCACCAGCGCGGCTTGCGCGGGGCCACTGCCGAACTTGGACACAGCCAGGGCCAGAGCGCCGGTTCGCCACCCAGGTTTGCCACGCCCTGAAACTCACACTGCAACTCAGAACGCCTCGGCGCAGCTAGACTGCCGCCCCAATGGCCACCACCCCTGCCGATCTTGCCGACCTGCTGGCCAAAGTGGCCGTGCAGGACCAGCGCGCGTTTGAGCAGCTGTACCGGGCCACTTCGGCCCACCTGCTGGCGGTGGCCTATGGTGTGATGCAGCAACGCGAGCGCGCTGAAAACGTGCTGCAAGAAGCCTTCATGAACGTCTGGCACGCCGCTGGCAGCTTCAGGGTGCAGCAGGCCAGCGCCATGACGTGGCTGATCAACGTCGTGCGCAACAAGGCCATCGACCGCATCCGTGTCGGGGTGGCCGAACGCAAGAACACCGTCGAACTGGACGACACGGCGCTGCAAGTGGCCGACGACCGTGAGCGCCAGCCCCAGCAGCTCATCGAAAACAGCTTTCTGCGTCACCACATCGACGGCTGCATGCAAGACCTGGCTGCGGGCCAGCGCCAGGCGCTGGCCCTGGCCTACTTTCGCGGCTTGGTGCACGCCGAGATTGCACAGACCATGGGCGCACCCTTGGGCAGCTGCTCCGACGCTTTCGGCTCGGCGCTGCTGCGCCTGCGGGCCGTGCCGTGAGGGACGGCCGCGAGGACACGGGCCGCCGCCGCTGGCTGCAGGGTGCCGCCAGCGGGGCGCTGCTGGCAGCCGCACCGGCGTGGGCGCAGGCCTCGGCAACACGCGTGGCGGTCGTCATCGGCAACTCGGCCTATCCCACCGGCGCGCTGATCAACCCGACCCGGGATGCCGCAGCGATGTCGGTGCTGCTGCGCAGCATCGGCTTCGAGGTGGTCGAGGCGCGCGACGCTGGCAAGGCCGAGATGGAAGCCGCGGTGGCGCGAGCGCAAGCCTTGCTGACGGGTCGACAGGGCGTCGGCATGCTGTACTACGCCGGCCACGGCCTGCAGCTGGACTGGCGCAACTTCATGCTGCCGGTGGACGCCGCGCCGGCCCAGGCGGCCGACGTGGCGCGCCAGGCGATCGACGTGCAGGCAGTCGTTCAGGCCTTCGGCGCGGCGGGCAACCGAATGAACATCCTTGTGCTCGACGCCTGCCGCGACAACCCCTTCCCGGCCAGCGCAGCCGGCAAGGGGCTGGCGCCCATGGACGCACCGCCCGGCACCTTCTTCGCCTACGCCACGGCGCCAGGCAACGTGGCCGACGATGGCGATCCGCGCGACGGCAACGGGCTGTACACGCGCTACTTGCTGCAGGAACTGCGGCGGCCCGAGGCGCGCATCGAGGACGTCTTCAAGCGCGTGCGCCTGCAGGTGCGCCAGGCCAGCCAGGGGCGGCAAATCCCCTGGGAGAGCACCAGCCTGGAGGACGACTTCGTCTTTGCCACCGGCAACCGGGCCGAGGTGGCGGCAGGGGCGCGCCGCGAAGCCGAATTCGTCGCCGAGATCGCCGACTGGGAGCGTGTCAAGGACTCCCGGCGTGCAGAAGACCTCTACGCTTTCCTGCAACGCCATCCGAACGGCCGCATCAGCGAGGTGGCGCAATTCCGCCTCGACCAGCTGAGCCGGCCCGCCGTGCAGCCGCTGCAGAAGGTGTCGACGCTGCCGCCCGGTGTCGACCGCTACCGCGTCGGCGACCAGTGGGAGATGGAACGTATCGACCATCTCGCCGGTGGCCAACGGGAGTTCCAGCCCTTTCGGGTCACGGCCATCGAGGGGCAGCGCGTGCTCATCAACGGGGGCGCCGTCGTCGTCGACCAGATGGGCGGTGTGATCCTCAACCCGAACGGCGCCAAGGATCCGCCGGTGATGGTCGTCCCGGCCGACCTGCAGGTCGGCAAGCGCTGGCGCTCGGCGTTCACCAACCAGCGGGCCAACGGCCCCCGGACGCAGAACTTCTACGACTACCGGGTGCTGGCGCTGGAAGAAGTCGAGGTGCCTGCGGGCCGCTTTCTGGCGTACCGGCTCGAAGGCATCGGGCAGGCTGTGTTCCCGAATCAGACGATGAGCCTGCGTAACGTCATCTGGGTCGACCCTGCCACGATGCTGCCCGTGCGCCAAATCAGCCACCAGTCGCTCTCTGACGGCACAGTGACCCAGAATTTCACGTGGTCGCTGCGGCGCAGGCAGCTGGTGCCGCGGGTTTAGGCGCTGGCCATGGCCATGGCGACGATCGCCTACGCCGACACGGCGCCCGACCGACGGCGGGTTTCGACGCCGCCGGCCACGCGCACCAGCAGCGGGATGCTGCGGATGCCGAAGCGCTGATTCGCCCGCGGGTTGTCATCGCTGTTGACCTTGACCAGTGGCGAGTTGAAAACGAACTGGATCCGTATTGATTCGGCGCCGGCTGGTCTGAAGCGATGAACTTGGTCAGCCCGAGTCACACCGCGAAGCAATGGCTCAGTTTTTTGGCGCGGTGGGCGTGGTGCCAGAGGGAGCGGCCGATGCCGGTGTTGCAGCAGGCGCTGCTGAACCCGGCACGATGGTGACAAGCTCGCGGTAAATGCCGCCCTTTTCGACGCTGCCACTGGAAGTACCTTGGCCACGCATGCGGGCGACACAATCCGAACGCTGGTCCGTCGGCAAGGCCTGGCACCGTTTCACTTGGTTGGCGGTGTAGTCCGGGTCCAGATCTTTGGGACGGTTGCGCAACGCTGAAGCCTGGGCTGCTACGGCGTCCTGCAGGCACGCAGTGCGATCTGCCGCGTCAGTTTTAGTCATGCAGGCGGCTCGTTCTTGCTTGTAGCGCGCATTGATCTCGGCCTGTTCACTGCGGCTCAAAGCCCAGCTGGGTACAGCTGCCAGCGTGGCCACCAGGAACAAAGACAGACCCAGAGGGCGGAAGGCCTGGTGAACATTGGACAACTTTAAAGTGGGCGTCATATGGAACTCGGCTTCTGATGAATCGTATGGACAGTCTGGGCCGCGCCAAGCACCGTGTCTGCCGGACGGTGGCCCAGGGACGCCGGCCGATGAACCCGACAATCTGTAGGACAAAGCCTCACGTTTGAGAAGCTGACGTCTGGGCGAAACCGACGCGTCGTCGGCTGCAGCCCACGGCCCTGGCCCAAGGGCTTGCGTCCAAACGGGACACCACCCTCGTAAGTCCTCACAAGGGCCCGTTAATTGTTGCGACGGTCCGGACGCTACCGACAATCCCTTTAACCTCTTTTGAATCACCCTGGAGTCTGACCCCATGAACCGAGCCCTGTTTCAACGCTGCGCGCCCCTGCTGCTTTGTGCCATCACCGCACTGGCAGCCCTGACCACACCCCTGCTCGCCCGCGCCGCCGACACCCCGCCCCCCGCAGCGCCGGCGGCCGATACGCTGGCGCCCGCCCGTGCCTTCATCGCCCAGGGCAAGTGGCGCGACGCCGTGGCAGCGTTGCAGCAGGTCAACGACACCGGCAACGCCGACTGGAACAACCTGATGGGCTACAGCCTGCGCAAGGCCAAGACGCCCGACTTGGCCGGTGCCGAACGTTTTTACAACGAAGCGCTGCGCATCAACCCCAAGCACCGTGGCGCGCTGGAATACAGCGGCGAGCTCTACCTGATGCTGGGCGACCTGGCCAAGGCCGAAGCCCGCCTGGCCGCGCTCAGCAAGGCCTGTACTTTTGGCTGTGAAGAGTTCACCGACCTGAAAAACGCAGTGGCCAAATTCAAGGCCAACGGCAACCGCTACATCGCCGCGCCTTGAAGACGCGCCGCATCGGCCCTTTCACGATGCCCGCCGTGGGCCTGGGCTGCATGAACCTGAGTCATGCCTACGGCACACCGCCAACGCTGGCCGACGCCGAACGCCTGTTGCTGACCGCCGTGGACGCGGGTGTCACGCTCTTCGACACCGCAGCGCTGTATGGCTTTGGCAGCAACGAAACGCTGGTCGGCCGTGTGCTCAAGCCCCACCGCCAGCGCATCGTCCTGTGCAGCAAAGGCGGCATGGCAGGCGTGAAACAGGCCGATGGCAACACGGTGCGCGTGATCAACGGCCGCCCAGAGGCCATTCGCCAAAATTGTGAAGACAGCCTGCAGCGCCTGCAGACCGACTGCATCGACCTGTACTACCTGCACCGCTTGGACAAAGGCGTGCCCATTGAAGACAGCGTGGGCGAGATGTCGCGCCTGGTCGAGCGCGGACTGGTGCGCACGTTGGGCCTGAGCGAGGTGTCCGCCACCACCTTGCGCAAAGCCCATGCGGTGCACCCGATTGCGGCGG
>JAYVSX010000348.1:0-5964 GCA_043774975.1 Rubrivivax sp. | reverse complement strand
CGCCGGGCGCAGGCGCTGGCGGCTCAGCTCCAGCAGGCCAAACTTGCTGATCGAGCTGAACTGCACCCGGGCGCGGTCAAAGCGCAGGCCGTCGCGCAGGCGTTGTTCCACCTCGCGCCGGTTCTTGCTTTCTTCCATGTCGATGAAGTCGACTACGATCAGGCCGCCCAGGTCGCGCAGCCGCATCTGGCGCGCGATCTCGTCGGCGGCTTCGATGTTGGTGCGGGTGGCGGTTTCTTCGATGTCGCTGCCGCGCGTGGCGCGTGCGCTGTTGACGTCCACCGAGACCAGGGCTTCGGTGTGGTCGATGACGATGGCGCCACCGCTGGGCAGGTTGACCGTGCGGCTGAAGGCGGTTTCGATCTGGTGTTCGATCTGGAAACGGCTGAACAGCGGGGCGTCGTCCTTGTAGCGCTTCACGCGGTTGGCCGTTTCCGGCATCTCGTGGTTCATGAACTGCTGCGCGTGCTCGAAGATGTCGTCGGTGTCGATCAGGATCTCGCCGATGTCCGCGGTGAAGTAGTCGCGGATGGCGCGGATGACCAGTGAAGACTCCTGGTAAATCAGGAAAGCACCTTTGCTGGCCTTGGAAGCGCCGTCGATGGCGTCCCACAGCTTGAGCATGTAGTTCAGGTCCCACTGCAGTTCGACCGCGCTGCGGCCAATGCCGGCGGTGCGGGCAATCAGGCTCATGCCCTTGGGGTAGTCCAGCTGCTCCAGGTTTTCCTTGAGCTCTTCGCGCTCTTCGCCCTCGATGCGGCGGCTCACGCCACCGCCACGCGGGTTGTTGGGCATCAAGACCAGGTAGCGGCCAGCCAGGCTGACAAAGGTGGTCAGCGCCGCGCCCTTGTTGCCACGCTCTTCTTTTTCAACCTGAACCAGCAGGTTGTCGCCTTCGCGCACCACGTCCTGGATGCGGGCATTTTTGACGTCAGCGCCCTCGCGGAAGTAGTTGCGCGAGATTTCCTTGAACGGCAAAAAGCCGTGGCGGTCTTCGCCGTAGTCGATGAAGCAGGCCTCCAGCGAGGGCTCTACGCGGGTGATGACCGCCTTGTAGATGTTGCCCTTGCGCTGTTCGCGCCCTTCAATCTCGGTTTCGAAGTCGAGGAGCTTTTGTCCGTCGACGATGGCCAGGCGCCGCTCTTCGGGCTGCGTGGCGTTGATCAGCATGCGTTTCATCTGCACTCCTGTGCTGGGCGGGCCTGTCGTTCAGACGGGCTGCCCCTTGCTTGATTGCAAGATGCACGAGGGTCATGGCCGAACCGTTGGCGCGAAATGCCCTGGACTGCGTGTGGCGACCGGTCGAGCCGGAGGCCTCAGGAACGCAGCGTTGGCGCGTGCGTGCGGGCTGGGGTTGCAGCGTCTTTGCTCTGTGGCCCCTTGCACAGCCGCGGATCGCGCGGGCATGCACGCGCCCGGGCCGCGCCGGCATGCTGCCGGGGCCTGGTGGGGCGTTTTGGGGTGTCTGGGAGCATCTGGGACTGCAACAGCGTGCCTGCACGCGGGTACAAGGTCAGCGGGTTCTCGGCCGTGGAGGCCGGCGACGGGCTGGGTCTTGCACCCTTTGGATTTTTCGGGGCTTCGGGTGAGCGAAGCGGGGTTCTGACTGGACTCTCTGCCACCGGCTTGTGCGGCCTGCCATCGTCGATTGGAGACGTTGGGTTCGGGCGCCGTCTGCTGGCGTTGCATCACCTTGTGACTTGCGCCAACACGGCACAAGCCTTTCCACGATAGAGCCGCAGGCGCCCGCGTAAACTCCGATAAATCAAGCACTTACAGCCTAAACGTGGAGTTCCGAAGTATAGCGGGCAAAACTAGTGCCTCACCCACGCCCGGTGCGGGCGCTGCTGCGCTGGCCGTGCGCACGCTCACCGTGGACGCCGAGTCGGCTGGCCAGCGGCTGGACAACTACCTGATGCGGCTGCTCAAGGGTGTGCCCAAAACCCATGTCTACCGGGTGATCCGTTCGGGTGAGGTGCGGGTCAACAAGGGCCGCGCCAGCGCCGACACCCGGGTCGCCGAGGGCGACCAGATCCGCGTTCCACCGATGCGGCTGCCCGTGCCCAGCAGCCTGCCGCCAGCGCCGGCGCGGGAATTCCCGGTGCTGATGGAGGACGAGCACCTGCTGGCCATCATCAAGCCCGCCGGGGTGGCGGTGCACGGCGGCAGTGGGGTGAGCTTTGGGGTCATCGAACAGCTGCGCCGGTCCCGACCCGACGCGCGCTACCTGGAACTGGTGCACCGCCTGGACAAGGAAACGTCGGGCATCCTGCTGCTGGCCAAAAAGCGCAGCGCGCTGACCGCCTTGCAGGACCAGTTTCGCGACCGCAACACCGGCAAGACCTATGCCGCGCTGGTCTTTGGCGACTGGCCGGCCAAGCTGAAAGTGATCGACTCGGCGCTGCACAAGACCCTGGACGCGGCCGGTGAGCGTCACGTCAAGGTGGTGGGCGCTGACCACGCCGACGGCCGGCGCTCCATCACGCTGGTCAAGGTGGCGCGGCAATGGCCGGGTTTGACGCTGCTGGACGTGACCATCAAGACCGGCCGCACACACCAGATCCGGGTGCACCTGGCCAGCAGCGGCCACCCCATCGTGGGCGACCCCAAATACGGCGACTTCGCCCGCAACAAGCTGTTTGCGCGTGAACGCCGCTTTGAGCGCATGTTTTTGCACGCCCGCGACCTGTCCTTTGACCACCCCGCCAGGGCTGAGCGAATTGCCCTGCACGCACCGCTGCCGCCAGAGTGCGCCACACTCTTGGGCCTTTGATGGGACCGGTTCGCCGGTGCAACTGCCCCTCTTTGCCCCCCTCATTGGCCCCCACTCGCCCCATCTGCCCCCTTTTCCCCGCTTCGCCCATGGCCAGACGCCCCAACCGCCGCTTTGACCTGATCGCCTTCGACTGGGACGGCACACTCTTTGACAGCACCGCGCTGATCGTGCAGTGCATCCAGGGCGCGTGCCGCGACTTGGGCGTGGCCGTGCCCAGCCCGGCCGACGCCGCCTACGTGATCGGGCTGGGCCTGCATGACGCGCTGAAGCATGCGGTGCCCGGCTTGCCACCCGAACGCTACCCCGAGTTGGGCCAGCGCTACCGCCACCATTACCTGGCGCGCCAGGACGAGCTGGTGCTGTTCCCGGGCACGCTGGACATGCTGGCAGCGCTGAAGTCGCGCAACCACCTGCTGGCGGTGGCCACAGGCAAGAACCGCCGTGGGCTGGACGATGCGCTTCAGCATTCCCAGCTGCACAGCATGTTTGACGCCACCCGCACCGCCGACGAAACCGCCGGCAAGCCCCACCCCTTGATGCTGCAGCAGCTGATGGCGCAATTGGGCAGCACGCCCGAGCGCACCTTGATGATTGGCGACACCACGCACGACCTGATGCTGGGTCGCAACGCCGGTACGGCCCGCGTGGCGGTCAGCTTTGGGGCCCACGAAAGTGAAGCCTTTGCCGAGCACGAGCCGCTGTTTGTGGCCCACAGCACCGAAGCGCTGCACCGCTGGCTGCTGGAACACGCGTGAAGGGCAGGGCGCACCATGGCTGACGACGCCAAGCTTCAAGCTGAGCCACTGTGCGCGTCGGCTGATTTGCCCGAACGCGGCCGCGCCTGGGTCTGGGACGTGACGCAATACGGCCGCCCGGCGCGCGCCTTTGCCATGCGTTTTGACGGCGCTGTGGTGGCCTACCTGAACCGCTGTGTGCATGTGCCCACCGAAATGGACTGGCAGCCGGGCGAATTTCTGGACATGGACAAGCGCTGGATCCTGTGCAGCATCCACGGCGCCAGCTACGAGCCCGCCGATGGCCGCTGTGTTGGCGGGCCCTGCGGCAAGGGCCGCTTGACGCCGGTGTCTGTTCAGGAGCGTGATGGCCAGGTGACTTGGTATCCTTCCCGCGACATCCGCCCCGTCGTTTTCGACGCCTTTGATGAGCCGCCGGCACCGTCCGCTGCGGCCGCCCCCGAATGAACCCCAACGAACCCAGCCCCCCGTCTGCTGACGGCCCCGACACCTTGCCTGCAGGCCCCGCCGCGGAACCCTTGACGGTCACCGCTGCGGCCGCGCTGGCCCAGCAAAAACCGGCGCTCGGCCCAAGCTCGGCCGCGCCCAAGCCCGGCGGCCTGGAAGGTGCGCTGGAACGCGTGGCGGCCGAGTTGATGCGCCACCAGCGCGCCGAGCGCCAGTGGCGCGTGTTCTTTCGCCTGGCCTGGCTGGGGCTGGCGCTGGTGGTGTTGTGGCTGAGCCTGGCCGGTCGGGGTGGCCCTTCCGCGCCCAGCTCGCCGCACACGGCGCTGGTTGAGGTGCGCGGCGAAATCGCGGCCGAAAGTGAAGCCAGCGCCGAACTCTTGATCGGTGCGCTGCGCAGCGCCTTCGAAGATGGCGGCGCCAAAGCGGTGGTGTTGCGCATCAATTCGCCCGGTGGCAGCCCGGTGCAGAGCGGCATCGTGCACGACGAGATCAAACGCCTGAAGGCCAAACACAACAAAAAAGTTTATGCGGTGGTCGAAGAAATGTGCGCTTCAGGGGCCTACTACATCGCGGTGGCCGCCGACGAAATTTACGTCGACAAGGCCAGCATCGTGGGCAGCATCGGCGTCTTGATGGACGGCTTTGGTTTCACCGGCTTGATGGACAAACTGGGCGTCGAGCGCCGGCTGCTGACCTCGGGCGAAAACAAGGCCATGCTCGACCCGTTCAGCCCCACCAACCCCAAACAAGCGGCGCTGGCCAAGGCCATGATCGAGCAGATTCACCGCCAGTTCATCGCGGTGGTGAAAGAGGGCCGCGGTGCGCGCCTGAAGGAAACACCCGAGACCTTCTCGGGCCTGTTCTGGAACGGCGAAGAGGCCGTGAAGTTGGGCCTGGCCGACGCCACCGGCAGCCTGGACTTTGTGGCCCGCGAGGTCATCAAGGCCGAAGAGATCATCGACTACACCCCACGCGAGAACGTGGCCGAACGCCTGGCCAAACGTTTTGGTGCCAGCGTGGGCCAGGGCGCGGTCAAGGCCCTGCGTGAGTTGGCGCCCTTGAAATGAAGGTGCCGATGTCTGAGCGGGTGGCGGTGGCTGCGCAGCACCTGCTGCCCAAGCAGGCTTTGACGTCACTGGCCGGTGTGGCGGCGCGGCTGCAGGGCGGTGCGCTCACCACGGCCGTGATTCGCTGGTTCATCCAGCGTTATGGCGTGAACATGCTCGAGGCCGCGCAGCCCGACCCCGCTGCTTACGCCAGCTTCAACGACTTCTTCACCCGCGCGCTCAAAGTGGGGGCGCGCCCCTTGGCCAGCGCGGACTTGCTGTGCCCGGTGGACGGGGCCATCAGCCAGCTGGGTGCCATTGAAGGCGACCAGATTTTTCAGGCCAAGGGCCACCACTACAGCACCACGGCGCTGGTGGGGGGCGACTCCGCATTGGCTGCCCACTTCCACAGTGGCCACTTCGCCACGCTCTACCTCAGTCCCAAGGACTACCACCGCATCCACATGCCGCAGGCGGGCCGCCTGCTGCGCATGATCCACGTGCCTGGCGACCTGTTTTCAGTCAACCCGGCCACGGCGCGCGGCGTGCCGGGTTTGTTTGCCCGCAACGAGCGCGTGGTGTGTGTGTTTGACGGCGTCCACGGCCCCTGGGTGCTGGTGCTGGTGGGTGCCACCATCGTGGGCAGCATGGCCACGGTGTGGCACGGTTTGGTCAACCCGCCGCGGCCCGGCACCGTGCGCGAATGGGCCTATGCCAACCAGCCCATCGAGCTGGCCCCCGGTGCTGAAATGGGTCGCTTCCTGCTGGGCAGCACGGTGGTGATGCTGTTCCCGCGTGGGCCTTTGAAGTTCAACCCGAGTTGGCAGCCGGGTGGCGCCATTCGCCTGGGTGAGCCGATGGCCAGTCGCACGGTCGGCCCTGCGGCGGGCAACACATCCAACAACGCGGCCAACAACTCAACCAACCACCCGCCGCGCGG
>JAYVSX010000347.1:0-3338 GCA_043774975.1 Rubrivivax sp. | reverse complement strand
CAGCGTCTTGCAGTTGTGGGTGTAGCGGGCCAGACGCGCAGCGCGGCCGCCTTCTTCTTCAAACTGGGCCATCGCTTCAGACAGCGCCACCAGCACGTGTGTGGGCGGCGTGAAGCGCCACTGGCCCGTCTTTTCCATGTAGACGTGCTGGTCGTGCAGGTCCATGGCCAGGCTCTGGCTGTTGCCCGCACAGGCGTCGACGATGGCCTTGCGCAAGAACACGAAGCCCATGCCGGGCACACCTTCAAGGCACTTGCCGCTGGCGGCCACCAGCGCGTCAAAGCGCACCTCGCGCGCGTCGATGGGCAGCGCGCCAAAGCTGCTCATCGCGTCGATGATCAAGCCCTTGCCCAGGCGCTGGCACACCGCCGCCACCTCGGGCAGCGGGTTGAGCACGCCGGTGCCGGTTTCGCAGTGGATCAGCACCACGTGGGTGATGCTGGGGTCGGCCTGCAGTTGCGCTTGCAGCACCGCGGGCGACACGGGTTCTTCTTCGGCCTGCGGCACCACGGTGGCGCGGCGGCCCATCAGCTGCGTCAGCCTGGCGGCGCGTTTGCAGTAGGCGCCGTTGTCCAGCACCAGCACGTGGCCGTCGCGTGGCACCACGGTGGCAACAGCCGCTTCCACGCTGAAAGTGCCGCTGCCTTGCAAGGGCACCAGCACGTGGCTGTCCTGGCCGTGCACGATGTCCAGCAGCCGTTTCTTGACGCTGGCGGTGACGGCAATGAAGTCGGTGTCCCAGCTGCCCCAGTCTTTCAGCATCGCCAGCTTGGTGCGCAGCGTGGTGGTCAGCGGGCCGGGGGTCAGCAGGATGTGGTCGCGGTCCATAAGGGTTCCTTGATCGATGGTTCAGCCAAGCAGCCGCCGATGAAAACGGCTTTGGCGGGCCGCTGGGGGCGCCCGATTTGAATTTGAGGGGGAGCGCCGCAGGCGCTACGGGGGTGGGTCATCCCTTCCAGGCTTGGGTGCGGCGGTCGACAAACCAGCCCAGCAGCATGAACAGCAGCGTGGCCACGGTGTTGGCTGCACCGATCAGCACCGCCATGGCGGCGGCGGCACCCATCTCGCCGGCTTCGTCCAGGTTCAGGATGGCGATGGCCGCCACCTTGGTCTCGGGTGAGTACAAGAACACCACGGCCGAGATGGTGGTCATGGCGTTGATGAAGAAGTAGCGCGATATGTCCACCAGCGCTGGTGTGCAGATCGGCAGCGTCACGCGCCAGAAGGTCTTGTAGAAAGGCACCTTCATGCTGGCCGACACGGCCTCGAATTCGGGGTCCAACGCCTTCAGCGCGGTGACGGCGGTGAGGTGGCCGGTGGTGTAGAAATGCACCACGGTGCACACCGTCAGCAGCGTCAGCGTGTGGTACAGGCCGTTCAACGGGTTGGCTGGCGCGTTGAAGAAGAAGATGTAGCCCAGCCCCAGCACCAGCCCGGGCACGGCCATCGGCAGCATGGCCAGCAGCCGCACCGCGGTGCGCACCGGGCGCACGCCTTGGGTCTTTTCCAGCAGATAGGCGCCACCAAACACCAGCAGCGTGCCAAACACGGCGGTGCCACCGGCCATCAGCAGGCTGTTGACAAACGCGGTGCCCACCTCAGCCTCGATCAGGCCATAGCTGTAGTGCTTCAGGCTGGGTTGCAGGTTGTAGGGCCAGAAGGTGGCCAGCGACGCAAACACCGCCATCCCCAGCATGGCCAGGATCAGCGCACAGACGGCGGCGCAGTACAGCGACATCAGCGCGTCAAACAGCGGCGCGCGTTTGGGGCGGTAGGGCACCGCACGCGCGGTCAGCAGCGCCGTCTGCTTCTTGCTGACCCAATGGTCCACGGCAAAGGTCAGCAGCGCGGGTGCCAGCAGCAGCAGCGCCACCACCGCACCCTTGTTGAAGTCCTGCTGGCCGATGACCAGCTTGAACACGTCGGTGGCCAGCACGTTGAAGTTGCCGCCAATGACCTTGGGGATGCCGAAGTCGGTGATCACCAGCGTAAAGACCACCAGCGCCGCGCTGATCAGCCCGTACTTGGCGCCCGGCAGCGTGATGGTGAAGAACTTGCGCCGGGCGCTGGTGCCCATGGCGTCAGCGGCCTCGTACAGCCGTGCGTCAGACGCCGACAGCGCGGTCACCAGAATCATCAGCGCGTGCGGAAAGGTGCTGAAGATCTCGGCCAGCACAATGCCCGGCGCGCCGTAGATCTGCTCGACGCCCAGCGCCTGCATCCAGCCTTTCAGCACACCCTGGTTGCCAAACCAGTAGATCAGCGAAATGGCCGCCAGCAGCGAAGGCGCCAGCAGCGGCACCAGCGTGATGGTGCGCGCCAGGCCTTTCATGCGCATGCGGCTGCGGGTCAGTGCGTAGGCAAACACAAACGCGGTGGGCACGGTGACCAGCGTGACCGCCAGGCTGACCCACAGGCTGTTCCACACCGACTGCAGCAGCGCCGGTGTCTGCGCGTAGCTGATGAAGTTGGCCAGGCCGACAAAGCGGTCCTGCCCGTCCTGCACCGCCTTGAGCAGCAGCGTGGCCAGCGGCGCGGCCAGGAACGCCAGCAGCGCCAGGGCCACCAGAACCAGCGCGGCGTGGGCGAAACGCTCGGTGCCGTGGACCCGCTGGCGCACGGGCGCGCTGGGCACTTTGGGCGCACTGGGCGCGCCGGGTGAATTTGCAGGTGGCGCGACGGCGGTGTTCAAGGCCGGGCCCGCCTAGCCAAAGACGCGCATGCGCTCGGGCAGCAGGCGCAGCGGCAGGCGGCTGCCTTCTTGCAGCTGCGCTTCGGCCAGGTAGTTGAGTGACAGGTAGACCGTCAGCACCTGCCCGCCGAAGGTGTCGGCGCGCACGCGCACCAGGCAGTAAGGGCCCATGAATTCGATCTTTTCGATGAGCCCTTCAAACACGTTGCTGTCGCCCGCTGCAATCGGCCGCGCCAGCACGTCTTCGGGCCGCAGGTAGACGCGCAGTTCGCAGCCGTCGGCGTGGCCGTGCACCGAAGCGTGTTCGCAGTGCAGTGCGGGGCCTGGCTCGCTGCCCGCCTTGCCCACCCGCAAACCCCCGCCCTGGGCGGTGGCGGGCAGCGCGTTGATGCGGCCCACAAAGTCGGCCACAAACAGCGTGGCCGGGTCGCGGTAGACCTGCATCGCGGTGCCCACCTGTTCGATGCTGCCCTGGTTCATCACCACAATGCGGTCGGCCACCGCGAAGGCCTCTTCCTGGTCGTGGGTGACCATGATGGTGGTCACGCCCAACTGGCGCTGCAGGCTGCGGATTTCGCCGCGCAGCTTGACGCGCACGATGGCGTCCAGCGCCGACAGCGGTTCGTCCAGCAGCAGCAAACCCGGC
>JAYVSX010000346.1:0-3316 GCA_043774975.1 Rubrivivax sp. | reverse complement strand
CAACCCGATCGCGATGGAAGAGGGCTTGCGCTTCGCCATCCGTGAAGGCGGTCGCACCGTCGGCGCCGGCGTCGTAGCCAAGATCATCGAATAAAGAGGAGCGGACATGTCCAAGCAAAGAATCCGCATTCGCCTGAAGGCGTTTGACTACAAGCTGATTGACCAGTCAGCCCAGGAAATCGTCGAAACTGCCAAGCGCACGGGCGCCATCGTCAAGGGCCCCGTGCCCCTGCCGACGCGCATGCAGCGTTTTGACATCCTGCGTTCGCCACACGTCAACAAGACCAGCCGCGACCAGTTTGAAATTCGCACGCACCAACGTTTGATGGACATCGTCGACCCCACCGATAAAACCGTGGACGCGCTGATGAAGCTCGACCTGCCGGCCGGTGTGGACGTCGAGATCAAGCTCCAGTAAACGGCTTTCAGCCGCGCCCGCCGAGCGCGGCGGTTGCAGGATGTCTTGCAACTGCTATACTCGCGGGCTTCCCTCGCAACAGGCGCATTCCATTGCGCGCCTGGTGAAAGGAAAATGGTTTCAGAACGTTGGTTAAAACCTCGGTTTTGACAGGTGTCTGAAGCTGCCGCCCCGGCCAATCGATGTCGGGATCGTGAACAAGGCGTGAGTGCCCATTGCAGGGTCGCCGCGCTGGAGAAATGACCATGAGCATGAGCGAACAGCTCGGCTTGCTGGGCCGCAAGGTGGGCATGATGCGCATCTTCACGGACGATGGCGACGCCATCCCCGTGACGGTGCTCGACGTGTCCAACAACCGCGTCACGCAAGTCAAAACCTCGGCTACCGACGGCTACAACGCCCTCCAAGTGGCCTTCGGCTCGCGCAAAGCAAGCCGCGTCACCAAACCCGAAGCGGGACACATGGCCAAGGCCGGTGTTGAAGCCGGTACGGTGCTCAAAGAATTCCGCGTGACCGCCGAAGTTGCTGGGCAGTACACGGCCGGTGCCCAAGTGGCGGTAACCAGCGTGTTTGCCGTGGGCCAGAAAGTGGACGTGCAGGGCACCTCCATGGGCAAGGGCTTCGCAGGCACCATCAAACGCCATAACTTCAAGTCGCAGCGCGCGTCGCACGGCAACAGCCGTTCGCACAACGTGCCGGGCTCGATCTCGATGGCGCAGGACCCGGGTCGGGTGTTCCCGGGCAAGAAGATGACGGGTCAGATGGGTAACGAAACTGTCACCACGCAGAACCTGGACGTGATTCGTGTTGACGAAGCGCGCTCGCTGTTGTTGGTGCGCGGTGCAGTCCCGGGCAGCAAGAACGGCCATGTGGTCGTGCGCCCCGCAGCCAAGACCCGCCCCGCCAAGCCGGCCGCTGTCGCCGCAGCGAAGAAAGGAGCCTAAGACATGCAACTCGAGCTCCTCAACGAACAAGGCCAGGCCACCAGCAAGGTGGACGCACCCGATACCGTGTTTGCGCGCGACTACAACGAAGCGCTGGTGCACCAGATCGTGGTGGCCTTCCAGGCCAACGCCCGTCAAGGCACCCGCGCCCAGATGGACCGCGGTGAAGTCAGCCACACCACCAAGAAGCCGTTCAACCAAAAGGGCACCGGCCGCGCTCGCGCCGGCATGAGCTCTTCGCCACTGTGGCGCGGGGGCGGTCGCATCTTTCCGAACCGTCCTGACGAAAATTTCTCGCAGAAGGTCAACAAGAAGATGTACCGCGCTGGCATGGCCGCGATCCTGTCGCAGCTGGTCCGCGACGGCCGTCTGGCGGTGGTTGATTCCATCAGTGTTGACGCGCCCAAGACCAAGCTGCTGGCAGCCAAGTTCAAGGCCATGGGCCTGGGTTCGGTCATGGTCATCGCCGACCAGATCGACGACAACCTCGCAATGGCATCACGCAACCTGGCCAACGTGCTGGTTGTCGAGCCGCGCTACGCCGATCCGCTGTCGCTGGTCTTCTACAAGAAGGTGCTGGTGACCAAGGGCGCGATCGAACAGCTCAAGGAGATGTTCGCATGAGCCGCATCAATCCCGTTGCCCAGAAGTTTGACGAAGGTCGGCTGAGCCAGGTGCTCGTCGCCCCGATCATTTCTGAAAAGGCCACCCGCATCGGTGAAAAGCAGAACCAGGTTCTGTTCAAGGTACTGCGCGATGCCACCAAGCCTGAAATCAAGGCCGCCGTGGAGCTGATGTTCAAAGTGGAAGTTGCTTCCGTGAACACCATCATCCAGAAGGGCAAGGTCAAGCGCTTTGGCCGCACCGTGGGTCGCCGTGACCACGTCAAGAAGGCCATGGTCGCGTTGAAGCCGGGCCAGGAGCTCAACTTCTCCGGGGAGGCCGCGTAATGGCAGTCGTCAAAGTCAAACCGACATCGCCCGGCCGCCGTGGCGTCGTCAAGATCGTGCACAAGCACCTGCACAAGGGCGCCCCTGAAGCGTCTTTGCTCGAGCCGCAGAAGCAGAAATCTGGCCGCAACAACAACGGTCACATCACCATGCGCCACAAGGGCGGTGGTCACAAGCACCACTACCGTGTGGTGGACTTCCTGCGCAACAAGGACGGCATTCCGGCAAAGGTCGAGCGCATCGAGTACGACCCCAACCGCACCGCCCACATTGCACTGGTGTGCTACGCCGATGGCGAGCGTCGCTACATCATCGCCCCGCGCGGCGTGGATGCGGGCGCAACCTTGCTGTCGGGTGCCGAGGCTCCGATCAAGGCGGGCAACACGCTGCCGATCCGCAACATCCCTGTTGGCTCGATCATCCACTGCGTGGAAATGATGCCTGGCAAGGGCGCGCAGATCTGCCGTTCGGCCGGTACCAGCGTCACCCTGATGGCGCGCGAAGGCATCTACGCACAGGTTCGCCTGCGCTCCGGTGAGGTTCGCAAGATCCACATCGACTGCCGCGCCACGATCGGCGAAGTCAGCAACGAAGAGCTCAGCCTGCGCGAGTACGGCAAGGCAGGCGCCATCCGCTGGAAGGGCATCCGCCCCACCGTGCGCGGCGTGGCCATGAACCCTGTGGACCACCCGCACGGCGGCGGCGAAGGCCGCACGGGCGAAGGCCAACCGCAGGTGTCGCCGTGGAACACCCTGACCAAGGGCTACCGCACCCGCAGCAACAAGCGCACGCAGACGATGATCGTCTCGCGTCGCAAAAAGTAAGGCCTGAGGGAAGCCACCATGACGCGTTCACTCAAGAAAGGTCCCTTTGTGGACCACCACCTGATGGCCAAGGTCGAAAAAGCCGCCGCCATCAAGGACAAGAAGCCGATCAAGACCTGGTCGCGCCGCAGCACCATCCTGCCCGAGTTCATCGGCTTGACGGTGGCCGTGCACAACGGC
>JAYVSX010000345.1:0-4982 GCA_043774975.1 Rubrivivax sp. | reverse complement strand
AAATTTCGCTTCGACGCCCCAAGTCCGACAGGCTCCTAGCGTCCAACCCTTTTGCAGCGCGGCTAGTGCGGCGCCAAAGAGCATCGACACCACGAGCAGGAAGCCCAGCCCCAGGATCAAGCCGAAGGACAGCACGCGGGCGCGCAACAACGCCCACCAGCCGCCTGGCGCACGCGCGGGGGCCCGCCAGATGCGGTCCAGCGCGTCTTGCAGCGCGGCGAACACGGTGGTAGCGCCCACCAGCATCAGCAGCAGCCCCACCAGCGTCGCGATCAGCCCACCAGCAGGCCGGTTGACACTTTCCAGCAGCTGTTGCACGGCCAGGGCCCCTGCCACGCCCAGCAACCCCTGCAACTGCATCAGGATCTCGCCACGCGCGGCGTCGGCGCCAAAAACCAGCCCGGCCACGGCAATGGCGATCAGCAACAGCGGTGCCATCGAGAACAGTGTGTAGTAGGCCAGCGCGGCGCCCATGCTGGGCGCGTTGTCGTCGATCCAACCTTGGCCCGCAGCGCGGGTGATCTGCCACAACTGTGCCAAGGTGACGGGCGCGCGCAGGTGGTGGAAACGACGTCGCAAGGGGGCTCGGGTGGCGCCAGGCTTGCGCGGCTGCTGCGGCTGTGCCGGCTCATGCGGGTGCTCCCGGCACCGGCAGCACGCCGGGACCTGCAAGCTGCAAAGCAGGCGCTGCGGGCGATTCCAACGTCGGATGTTGAAGCGCCTGCTCATCAGGCGCCGGCTGAATCGCCTGCACATCAGGCGCGGCCTGCAGCAGCGCCATCACCTCGTTGGCCATCGACGCCAGCAGCAGCATTTCGCTGTCGTCCAGCGTGCGCGGCTCCTGGTCCATCAGGCACAGCGTGCCGATGATCGGCCCGTCACCGTTGCGAAGCGGCACGCCGGCATAAAAACGGATGCCGGCGCCAGGGATCACGGGTCGGTCTTCCAGGCGGGCATCGCGCTCGGTGTCGGGCACCAGGATTGGGCTGCCGCCCAGCACCACCTGTTCGCACAGGCTGCGCGTGCGCGGCGTTTCGCGCAGCGCGTCGGGTGCGTGCGCGTCCAGGCCGGTGGCGCCGTGCCAGATCTGGGTGTGCTCGTCCATCAGCGTGACCATCGCCAGCGGCGTGTCAAAGACATCGGCCGCACGCTGGGCCATGCGGTCCAGCGGTTCTCGCCACTGCGCACCCAGCGCGCCGCTGTGGTGCAGCGCCTGCACGCGGGCGGCTTCTTCACCAAGCTGCAAGCCACTGTCGGTGACCGTGCCTGCCGTGGTTCCCACAACCGCAGGAACCAGCGCGCGCACGCGCTGGATCGCTTCGTTCACGGTCTGTGCCAGCGCATGCACTCCCAGCGTCTGCAGCGACGCGGGGTCGGACGACGTGGGCGCACTGTTCCACAGCGCCAGCACCACCTTCAAGCCAGGCTGGCGGCGTTGCAGCCGGCGCGCGATGAACCGCACCTGGGCCTGCGGCGTGGTGCTGAAGGTGGACAGGCACAGCACCTGCACCCCGTCCAGGTTCAGCGACTGGATCTGCTCGGCATTCACCGCGCTGGCCGGCCGCACGCCGGCCGACAGGCCGTCGCACTGCAACGCGTGCTGCAGCATGTCGGCGGCCAGGCTGTCGATCTCCCAACGGGTGCCTATGCACAACACCTGCACCTGCTCGGTTTCGCTGACGGGCGCCGGGTGATCCTGGCGCAGGTTGTGCAGCAGCGCGGCCATGCCGCCGCTCAGCCGGTGGCGGTGTTCGGACCGCGACGCACGTGTGGAGTCGTTGACCGCCAGCGCCAGTGCCGGCACACCTGTGAGGTTGTAGAAGTCGGCCAGCGTGCTGGCGCTGACCTGCTCTTCGGCAAACTCGATCGCTTCTTCCACATCGCCCGCCACCAAGCGCTGGTACAGCCGCGTTGGCGGATCGAAGACCGGTGAACTGCCCAGCAGCATGTCCAACCAGGCCAACTGCGGCACGTGGCGGCCCATGGCGGCCAGGCAGACGGTGATCGGCGTCGCCAGGATCAGGCCGACCGGGCCCCACAGCGTGGTCCAGAACACCGCCGCCACCACGATCGACACCGAAGACAGACCGGTGCTGGCGCCGTACAGCCAGGGCTCGATGACGTTGTTGCTGATCAGCTCCAGCGAAACCACCAGCAGCAACGTCCACAACAGCAGCTGCCACCCGGGGTCGACGGCAAAGGCCAGCAACAGCGGGAATGCCGCCGCGATGATCGGCCCTACATATGGCACGAAGCGCAGCAACGACGCCAGCACGCCCCACAACAGCGCGCCGGGCACGCCGATCCACCACAGGCCAACAGCCATCGGCACGCCATAGCTGAGGTTGACCAGCAACTGCATGGTCAGGTAGCGCGTGACGCGGTCGGCAGCCTCGCCGAGCGCGTCGGTGCTGCGGTGCAGGTCAGTGCCGATCAGCCGCAACAGGCGATCGCGCAGGTCCAGCCGCTCGAGCAGGATGAAGATCAGGAACAACAGCACCACCGCGGCGGTGGCCAGCGGCCCCACGACAGGTGCGGTGATATCCCGGATGGCCTGCAGCGTGTTGCGCTCTGGCGCCTCCATCACCACCCGCGCCGGCGGTGCGGTGCGCGGGCCGCTGCGCTGCTCCAGCTGCCGCCGCGCGGCATCGAGTTCGTTGCCCACCGCACCCAGCACGCGCGAAGCATCGTCCAGCACGCTGGGTTCGGCCAACGACAGGCGCAGCGCGCGCAGCTTTTTTTGAATCGTGGTCTGGTAGGTCGGCAGGTCCTGCCCCAGTTGCACCACTTGGCGCCCCACAAAAAGCGAGGTTGCGCCCAGCACCGTTACGGTGGCACCGATCACCACCACCACGGCCAACGCGCGTGGCAGGCCCCAGCGGCGCAGTCGCGTGACAACGGGGTCGAGGATGAAGGCCAACAGGGCGGCCAGCGCCAGGGGTACAAAGATGTCCTGCCCGACATAAAGGGCAGCGACAACGAGCACCACCACGAACAGCGAAGCCGTGCTCCACGAGGACGGCTCTGAAGGTGGCGTTTCGACCTGCACCGCAGGCTTCGACTCGGTCGGCGGATCAGGGGCGGGTGGGGCCATGGTGCGGTCGGCGCTGCCGGAGCGGCAATCCAGACACTTTACCCGCGGGTTGCCGCACAGGCCATCAGTGCGTCCCGCATCGGCGTGTAGGACAGCGCCTCATGAGAGGTGTGGAGGATCCGTTGTGCTATGCGCGCATGGCGCCCAACAGTTCCTGTGAACCTGCGGCCAGCAGGCGAGCGTCTGAACCCAGCGTCACAAAACGAAAACCCAACTCGACCCGGGCGCGCGCCACGTCGGCACGGCCGTTGTGGATGCCGGCCACCACGCCATGGGCCTTGGCGCGGGCCACGATGTGTTCAATGGCTTGCTGCGCTTGGGGGTCGACGTCGTCAAACACCGGCTTGCAGCCCAGGCTCAGGCTGAGGTCGGAAGGGCCGATGTAGATCGCGTCCAGGCCTTCCACGCTCAGGATGCCGTCCAGGTTGTCCAGCGCCTGCGCGGTTTCGATCATCGCAAATCGAACCACGGTGTCGTTGGCGTGCTGCGGGTAGTCGGCGCCGCCATAGAGCGTGGCGCGAATGGGCCCGAAGCTGCGCGTTCCCTGGGGCGCGTAGCGGGTGTAGTGCACCAACTTCTGCGCGTCCTCACGTGTGTTGACCATCGGGCAGATTACGGCGTAGGCGCCGGCGTCCAGCGCCTTCATCAGGATGCCCGGCTCCAGCCACGGCACCCGCACGATGGGCACCGTGGCGGTGGTGCTGATGGCCTGCAGCATGGGCACCAGCGCGGCGTAATCGATGACACCGTGCTGCAGGTCGATGGTCAGGCTGTCCCAGCCCTGGTGCGCCATCACTTCAGCGCTGAAGCTGTTGGGAATGGCCAGCCAGCCGTTGACGGCGGCCTTGTCATCGGCCCAGAGTTGACGCAGGCGGTTGGGTCTCATGGTGGGGCTTTGGCGTGGTGGGGTGGGTGGGTGGTGCTGAATTGTGCGGGGTGATTCAACGCGGGCCTGGCTGGCCTGGCTGGTGTGTGGGGCCGATCAGGTCAGAAGTGGGCAGCCGTTGCGGCCATGAAGTCCTTCATCGCCGCAACGGGCACGATGGCGCCACGGTGCTGCACCACCAGCGCGGCCAGGCGGTTGCCGGCCGCAGCGGACTGCACGGCACTGGCCCCGCTCAACCGCTGGGCCAGATAGGCGCCGGCAAAGCTGTCGCCGGCCGCGGTGGTGTCGACGACTTGAGCCACCACCTGGGTGGGCACGCTCACCGCGGGCAAACCAGCGCATCGCACCAGGGTGCTCAAGGCGCCGCGCTTGACCACCACTTCGGCGCAGGGCAGGGCCAGCGTGTGCTGCAACTGGCGGTCGGCGTCGGGGTTGTTCCACAGGGCCTGTTCATCGTCCAGACTCATCAGGGCCAAGCTGGCAACCCGGGTGGCGGCGGCAAAGGCCGCCTGCGCTTCGGCCGGCTTCGACCACAAACGCGGGCGGTAGTTGTTGTCAAAGGACACCCAGCCGCCTTGCGCGCGCACCTGCGCCGCGGCTTGCAGCAAACGCTGGCGACCCGCTGGCGGCAGGATGGCCAGACTGATGCCGCTGAAGTGCAGGGCCTGCACGGCGCCCAGCTGGCGTTCCAGCGGGGTGTCGCCATCGGCGGTGTCGAAGTAAGCCCGTGCCGCCGCCTGTTCGCGCCAATAGCTGAAGCTGCGCTCGCCGCTGGCGTCTACCTGAATCAGGTACAGACCGGGCAGTCGGCCCGGCAGTTGGCGCACCAGCGACGTGCCCACGCCGTCGGCCTGCCAGCGCTGGAGCAGGCCCTGGCTCAGGCTGTCGTCGCCCAGTGCGGTGGCGTAGTCCACCCGCAGGCCCTGGGCCGCACCGCAGCGCGCCAGGTAGACGGCTGTGGTGAAGGTGTCGCCGCCGTAGGTTTGCTGCAAGGCTCCAAAG
>JAYVSX010000344.1:0-2368 GCA_043774975.1 Rubrivivax sp. | reverse complement strand
CGCAAACGGACGGGGTGTACGTGGACGGCACTTTTGGCCGCGGCGGTCATTCGCGTGCGCTGTTGGCGGCGTTGGGGCCACAGGGCCGCTTGATTGCCTTCGACAAGGACCTGGAAGCCGTGGCGGCAGCGCAGTCCATCAGCGACGCGCGCTTTGTCATGCGTCATGGCAACTTTGGCGACATGGCGGCCGAACTGGCTGAGCTGGGCATCAAACAGGTCGACGGCGTGCTGCTGGACTTGGGGATCAGCTCGCCCCAGATCGACAACCCGGCGCGTGGCTTCAGCTTTCGCCAGGACGCCCCGCTGGACATGCGCATGGACACCACGCGCGGCGAGACAGCGGCCGAATTCTTGGCCCGCGCCGACGTGCGCGACATCGAAGGGGTAATTCGTGAACTCTCCGAAGAACGGTTTGCTGCTTCGATTGCAAAGGCGCTTGTCGCTCGCCGCGAAAGCGGGCATCCCGTGCGCAGCACACTCGAGCTTTCCGCGCTCGTGGCTGGTGCAGTCAAAACCCGCGAGCCGGGCCAGAACCCTGCAACGCGCACATTTCAAGCTCTTCGGATTCACGTCAACGCCGAGCTTGAGGCGTTGCAACAGGGCCTGAAAGCGGCCCTGGTTTTGCTGGCCCCGCAAGGACGCCTGGTCGTGATCAGCTTTCACTCGCTGGAAGACCGCATCGTCAAGACCTTCATCGCCGCCGAAAGCCGCGACGTGGTCGACCGTCGCGCCCCGATGGCGCCGCCCAAGCCGCTGAAGCTGAAGGCCCTGGGGCGCATCAAGCCCAGTGCGGCTGAGGTGGCGGCCAACCCACGCGCGCGCTCGGCGGTGCTGCGCGTGGCCGAGCGCACCGAGGTGGCTTGATGAACAAGCTGACCTGGATGCTGGCCGTGGCCTTGTTGGGCAGCTGCCTGGCCCTGGTGCGCAGCGCCTACGAATCGCGCCGGGTGTTCACCGAGTGGGACCTGGCCAAGCTGGAACAGCGCCGCCTGGACGCCGAGTTCAAGCGACTTGACGCAGAACGGCAAGACCAGGCCACCCACCGCCGGGTTGAACGGGTCGCACGTGACAAGCTGGCCATGAACAACGCCACGCAAGGCGCCACGGTGTTCATTGAAGACAGCGTGGCGGGGGCGGGCCGATGAGCCGCATCAGTCGCAACAGCAGCGTGCGCAGTGTGGATTACGCCACCAGCCCCTTGCTGGCCAGCAAAACGCCGCCTTGGCGTTCGCGTTTTGTGGTGCTGCTGGTGTTCCTGGCCTTTGCGCTGCTGCTGGGCCGCGCGGTGCACCTGCAGATCATCCACACCGAGTTCTATCAGGCCGAAGGCGAAAAGCGCATGGTTTACAAGGAGTCGCTGCCAGCCAGCCGCGGCCGCATCCTGGACCGCAACGGCCTGCCGCTGGCCACCAGCGTGGCCATGCCGTCGGTGCAGGTGGACTTGAAGCTGTTCAACGCCCACGCCGTCAGCCCCGCCCAGCGCAAGAGCTTGGCCAAGCTGCTGGCGATGCCCTTGGCCGAGCTGAACGATCGCCTGGACGGCGGCGCTGGCACCGTGGTGCTGCGCCGGCATGTGGAAGAGCAGGTCTGGACCGACATCAAGGCGCTCGACCTCAAAGGCGTGCAGCAGGTGCGCGAATTCAAGCGCCGTTATGGCGAGGGCGAGTCCGCTGCCCACGTGGTGGGCTTCACCGACACCGAAGGCAAGGGCATTGACGGCATCGAACTGGCTTTCGAGAAGCAGCTGATCGGGCAACACGGCCAACGCACTGTGGTGCGCGACCGCCTGGGCCGGGTCATCGAAGACGTGGGCGAGCAGGCCAACCCCGTCAACGGCAACGATGTGATGCTGACCATCGACTCCAAGGTGCAGTTCTACGCCTGGCAGCGCCTGCGCGACGCGGTGCAACTGCACGGTGCACAAGGTGGCAGCGTGGTGGTGCTGGACGTGCAGACGGGCGAGATCCTGGCGCTGGCCAACTACCCCAGCTACGACCCCAGCCGGCGCGCCACCATGAAGGCGCGCAGCCTGCGCAACAGCGCGCTGACCGACACCTTCGAGCCCGGCTCGACGATGAAGCCCTTCACCGCCGCGCTGGCGCTGGAGCGTGGGCCGTGGACGCCGCAGAGCCGCATCGACACCGCGCCGGGCTTCATCACCATGGGTGGCTACACCATCAAGGACACCCACGCCAATGGCACGCTGAGCGTGGCCGAGGTGATCCAGAAGTCCAGCAACGTGGGCACCGTGAAGTTGGCTCTGCAGATGCAGCCCCGCGAGATGTGGGACCTGTATTCCGCCATTGGCCTGGGCCAGAAGCCGCGCATCGAATTTCCGGGCGCGGTGACCGGCCGGTTGCGTCCGC
>JAYVSX010000343.1:0-5250 GCA_043774975.1 Rubrivivax sp. | reverse complement strand
CCGCAGCCTGGAGCGCAACCGGCAAGACGCGGTGGCCCGGCTGCGCGAATTGATCGAAACCGCCGCCCATGTGCCCAAGGCGCGCCGCGCGACCAAGCCCACCAAGGGCTCGCAGCGCCGGCGGGTGGAGGGCAAGGTGCAGCGTGGCGAGGTGAAGGCGCTGCGTGGCAAGGTGGGCGGACGTGGCACCGAGTGAACTGGCGCCCCCGGCGTCAAGGTGCTGAGGCGCCCACCCGAGGCAGTGCGCAGGCCGCCTGGGGTGGCCCGGCGCCCGGATGGGTTTCACGTGGCGGTTCAACCAAGACCCGCACCTGCGTCGTGCGTGTTCGACCGGCACTGGGTTGAAGGGCGGCAGTGCGGGCCCACTGCAGCGCCAAAACAGACCAAGTGCCAAGCGATCACGACGACGTGCCGCAAAGGAAGCAGCGCCCCTGCTCGGTGACGAGCGGGGGCTCTGGAAGGACAAACAATAGCGCGCGGACCTTGACTACTTCGTGCCGCCCGTTCTGCCTGGCGTCTGGTTCGGCGTTGCAGCCGCAGGCGCTGCGGCGTTGGTGTTGAGGTTGGTCATCCAGGCGCCGCGCCCGTGCGTGAACGCGAACAGCTTGTAGGGCGCTGTCTCATTGATCACCAAAGATTCAACCACCACATTGGCGAATCCAGTGTTCTCGCGATACCAGCTTGCACCGCCGTCGGTCGAGGTGAACACACCCAGGTCAGTGCCCACAAAAACCTGGTTGCTGTCCGCCGGATTGACCACCACCGAGTGCGCAGGTATTTGCGGCAGCGCGGTGGCCCCGGCGCCCATCACCGAGGCCCAGGTTGCGCCACCGTCGGTCGACTTGAAGACCGTGTTGAGGCCGAAGATCGACGTCGTGGCATAGGCAACGTTCAAGTTGTTGGGATCCCAGGTCATCGAAGAAATCGGCCCCAACGCGATCGTGGCGCCACCCGGCCACACCCCTGTGGCAGGCGCCGACAAGGCCGCCGTGTTGTAGTGGAAGCAGCCGTCAGACATACCCACCAACACCCGGTTGCCGTCCAAGGGATGGGTGGCGATCGCCGAGACCGAGCCCGAGCCACAGGTGCCGTTTGTGCCAGTAGCGCGGGTCCAGTTGTTCGCTTGGTTGGTGGTGCGCCAGATGTCGAAACCGCCGATCCACAGTTGCTGCTTGTTGCCCTGGTTCATCACAAACGGCGTGATGAACTGGAAGCCCGATGCGCCCACGATGCCGGTGGTGGCGTCGGAGAACGTTGCGCCGCCGTTGGTCGAGCGCTGCAGCGACAGGCCTGTGTACTCCGCGAAGAGCACGTCGTTGCCAGGAATGGCATCGTTCTTGGTATCCACCGCGGCGTAGCCACCATCGCCACCCTGCAAGACCGCCCAGTTGGCCAACACCGAACCGCTGCCGCGCTGGGTGCCGTTGTCCTGCAGGCCACCAAAATAGGTCTGTCCATCCGGATACACCGCCCCGCTGTAGAACTGGGTGGTCACGTAGCCGGCGTTGCGATCGATCCAGGTATTGCCACCCGCGACCGGTGAGCCGCAGATCTGCGCCAAACTGGTGTTCACCGGGGCCCGTGCATCGTCGATGCGCTCGATACCACCGTCGCCTGCCGAAAACATGACCTTGTTCGAGCTGCCGTCGTAGCCCGGGTGGAAAACGATGCCATGCTGGTCGGCATGGTGATACTGACCGTCGATGCCCTTGTCGAACCACCAGTAGCCGGCCGTGCCCCAGTCCACGCCGCCGTTGTCCGAGCGCCAGAGGTCCACGCCGCCGGCCCACACCCGGTTCGGATCCAGCGGATCCACCGCGATGACGTTGTCGTACCAGCCCTGATTCAGCGCGCTTGACGTGCCGAAGCCGCATTCGGTCAACAACGCAATCACCGGGTTTGACAGCATCAACTGATTGATCTTCTGGGCGGTGTTGGCAGGCGCGACGTTGCCCTGGCGCTGGGTGGTGAAACTGCCGACGCTGCCGTTGCTTGTCGATCGGTAGATGCCGTGCAGGCCATACTGGCCGGGGCCACCACCGGCGTTGCGCTGCGACGCCATGATGTAGACATAGCTCTCATTCGACGGCGCGATGGCGATCGAACTGCGGCCTTGGCCCGCCAAGCTGAGCACCGGGGTGAAGGCACTGCTGTCGGAATCCAACAGCCGGTACACCGTGCCCTGGTTGCTTGTTCGGCCGCAGGATGCGTACAGGTAGCCGATGCTGCGCTTCTCCTGGATCGCCATGTCGGTGCAGCCGCCGGACGCAGCAGCGACCAGGTTTGTCCAGGTCGATCCACCGTTGGTGGAGCGCCAGACGCCGGTACGCGTGGCCGCATAGATGCGGTTGACGTTGCGCGGGCTGACGATGACCTTCATCGTGTAGTAGAAGTCCGCTGTGTTCGTGGCGGGCAACTGGTTGAAGGTGACACCACCGTCAATGGACTTGTAGATGCCAGCGCCACGAACCGCGTCGCCGTTGCCAACGCCTTCACCGGTGCCCGCGTAAAGCGTGCTGGTGTTGTTGGGCTGGAAGGCAAGTGTCACCACCGCCAGGTTGCTCATCGCCAGGTCGGTGCTGGTCAACCAGGTCGAACCGCCATTGGTGGACTTCCAAACGCCCCCGTCCACGCCACCGGCGTACATCGTATTGGGCGCGGCCGGATCGATCAGCAGCGCACGGGTGCGGCCGCCTTGGTTATTGGGGCCCAGGCTGGTCCAGCCCGCCAGCGTGGCACCGGGCGCCACCGCAGTCAGGGCGCTGCGAAATTTGGAATTGACGCGTGTGCCGCTGGAGACCGAGAACTGCTGCATCGACTTCATCTGCTGCAGCGCCGGCTGGTAAAGGCTGGGGTTCAGCGGCCGCGAGGTGGTGGGGTTCGGCCCCCGGGTGATCACTGGCCCGGTACGCTTGTTGGCGTAGAACTCCTGCGCCTGGTCAGGTGCGTCGAACGGGTGCTCGTACATCTTGCGCAGCTTGCGGTTCAAACGTCGCGTTTGATAAGGCGTCAGTTCGACAACCGGGTCTGTCATCACCAGACTTGCCGGCCCAGTGGCTGGTGGCGCCGACGCTGCAGAACCATCGGCTTTCTGGTCATCAGCCGCGCCTGCCAGTGCGGGCAATGCGCACAAGAGCAAGGATGCAACGAGCTTGTTCATGTTCATGGTCTTCCCCTCCGGGATCGGCCTGTTGGCACAGGCTTGAAAAAGATAAATGGCGGCCACGCGGAAGCGGGCGCCGCCGAGCAGGCCTCAGGCAGCAACCGGCGAGCGGCCGCGCCGCCTGCGGCCGGCCAGCAAACCGACGGCCAAAGCCAGCGCGGCCAGCGACAGGCTCGCAGGCTCGGGCACGGTCAGCGGCGGACCGTCAGGCGGCGTGGTCAGCAAACTCATCTGGTTGATCGCAAATCCGCTTGTGCCGTTTTGCAGATCCACCGAGACATCAACGCGCACGATGTCGCGCAGCGAGCTGAGGCCACCGAGGAACACTGCCGAGCCATCGCTCGAGAAATCTGAGACCCCATTGACAGTTATGGAACCAAACAGGGCGTTACCTGAGCCATAGAAGGCCAGCGAGCCAGCAAAGTCGACGCCTCCCAGATGGGCAATGTTGAAGCCGACGCCGCGCACGGCCGAGCCAAAATTGATCGTGAACGAGCCGCCTTCGTCGCCAGAAACCGGGTTGAAGGTCGAGAGCAGCACATCGCCAGCCGCAAAGTTCGAGGTCCAGGTACCGGCGCCTTCGACAAAGATGCCAAAGCCGGTGCCCAGCACCGCGCTGACGGCAACACCGCCGGTGCTGGTGCGGCTGTAGGGGCTGGCCACCACCGCGCCGTCAGCCGAAGGGCCCCATTCGGTCATGTCATTGGCGGCCAGCGCCGCCCTGCTTGCCACCGACGTGATCGTGCCGGCGGACGCGCCCAGCGAGAAAACGGCCAGCGCCGCCAGCAGCACGGCGGCGGGATGCCGTGCACGTCGTGTGCCGCCCAAGGGCGGCCGCGCCAACAAGCGCAGGGGACTGAAACCATGAAATGCCAGCATTGCGATCTTCCTTTTTTGTTGCTGGTGTCAACCGTAGGGGATGGCCTGATTCGGGTCAACCGGGTTGGCACGTGCAAACCCGCACTTGCGGGGCGCTCGACTGCGGGGGTGACCGGGCCAGCGCCATCGGCCTGGCAGACACGTCTGGACGCTCAGTTGCCGTCACCGTGTCGCCCGGACGTAAGCGCCGAATTGGTGCCGGGAAACTGCGCGGCCGCACCGTTGAGCCCGAAGGTTCGTGCCAAGCAAATGATCGATGGCCGGCCGCCGGATTGACCATAGACTGGCCGTGCCGCTGCGGCGGTCAAGCATGGTTGCCGATTGTTCAGAAGGAGACTGAATGAGGTTGACTGATCTGTGCCCTGGCACGTTGCTGTTGCTTGCCTGCCTGTCATCGCTTGCAGCAGGCACCGCCGGCCGCGAAGATCGTGTGGCGGCGCGCGATGCCGCCCGGTTTCTTGGCCTTTCCAGTGAGCAAGTGACCCAAATGCTGGCAGCTCGGGCTGACTACGGGCGCCAATTGCAGCCATTGGCGATCCAAGCCGACCAGTTGGCCCAACCGCAGACGGGCCAACTGGCGGGCGACCGGGCCTTGGGACAGGTCTGCCGGCAAGCCCGCGAACTTGAGGCCGCCTACCGGGCGAAATTGCGCCTTCTGCTGACGCCACCCCAGCTTGCCAGCCTCGAACAGCTGGACGCAGCCTTTCGCTTGCTGCCGATCATCGAATCGGCACAGGCAACCGGATTGCTCGACGACAAACTGAGCGCTGCACCCGGCGGCCTGCCAAGTGGATCGATCAGCGTCGACTACAGCTGGCGGCGAGTTCCGGCCACGCTGCTGCCAGGCTGTTCAGCCACCAAGGTGTATCGCGAGGTGGATGTCGAGCATGGCTCTGCTGGTCGCCGGCCGCCCAACTGAGGCTGGGCTGGCGTTGAGGCGCACTGCATTGCACCGGTCAGGTCGAACCTGCACGCAGCAGCCTTGGCCAAATGCGCGTGTCACATCGCGTGCCTGCCGTTCCGCGCCTTGGCACCGGCGGCCCTGGTGGCGCCTGACAAGGTGGTCTGGGCGCTGGTGGCGCCAATGGCTGTCGACAGGCGTGTGGGTTTGCCCGACGCCGTGAAGGCCCGGCTGCTGGTGCTGGGCGACCAGCGCATCAGCGGCGACGGCGTGGTGGTGATCAAGGCGCAGGATCACCGCAGCCTGG
>JAYVSX010000342.1:0-14863 GCA_043774975.1 Rubrivivax sp. | reverse complement strand
TCAGCTCAAGGCGTTCGGTTCATCCCCACGCACGTGGGGAACACTACACGCGAGCGCCGGTTCCCCTACGTGCCGTTCGGTTCATCCCCACGCACGTGGGGAACACTTCGATTTGACTGTCGAGCTTGCTGATCTGGACGGTTCATCCCCACGCACGTGGGGAACACACCAATCCTAACTCGTTGATTAACAGGCTTAATTTGGCTGCCCGTTCAGCCACCGACTTCTTCGGCCTGTCTCGGGGTCGATTTTTAAAGAGTGCGCGGGTCGCCTTCCGGCAGAAAGCTCACCAGCTGGACGCCGTCGAAGTCGGCCGGCACGCGTCGGCTGGTACCCAAGGTCTTGAAGTCGTACCCGGCCTCGGCCTTGCTGCGCCAAACCATGACAGCGTTGCCGTCCTCAATACCCTCTTCGACGTTCTCCCAGATGTGCTCGCGCACGCGTCGGCTGTATTGACCGACGTAGACGCCGGCCCGCACTTCCAGCAGCCACACCGCCATGCGCCCGCGCAAGCGCGGCGGTGCGTTTTCAAGAACGATGACCAGCATCGCCCAGGCTTTCGGGATTGGGCAGCGCGGGGCCGATGGCGTCGGGCGGCGCTTCGGGCCGGGCAATCTCGCCGGCGGCCAGGATGTCCTCGATGTCCGGGATGATGCGGTCCAGCAGCTTGGTCTGCCGAAAGATGTCGCGGCAGCCCAGGCGCACGGCGCGTTCGGGGTTGCCGCTGGGGTTGGACGCGGCCACCCTGAAGGCCACCGGCACCACGGTTTCGAACTTGTACACGTCGGCAATGTCGTACACGAACGACAAGGGCTTGCCGGTGTGGATGAAGCCCACGGCCGGCGCATAGCCCGCGGCCAGCACGGCGGCCTCGGTCACGCCGTACAGGCAGGCGGTGGCGGCTGACAGGCAGCGGTTGGGCAGGTCAGCTGATCCCCAGTCTTCGGCGTCGTAGTCGCGCCCGGCCCACTTCACGCCGAACTGCTGCGCCAGCAGCTGGTAGGTGCGGCGCACGCGCGCGCCTTCGATGCCACGCAACTGGTCCACGCTGCGCCGCTCGGGCGGTTCTTCGCCAAAGCGCACGGCGTACATCTTGCGCACCACCTTCAGTCGCAAGGTCTCGTCCAGCGCCAGGCGGGCCTGGTACAGCAGTCGGTCGCTGCGCGCGCCGCCGGGTTGGCCGGCGGAATACAGGCGCACGCCCGCTTCGCCCACCCACACCAGCAGGGTGCCCACGCGTGCGGCCAGCGCCGCGGCGCGGTGGCTCAGGCGGGTGCCGGGCTCCAGCATGATGCAGGCCACGCCGCCCACCGGGATGTGGGTGCGGATGCCACCAGCGTCCACCACCACAAACGCGCCGTCGAGCATGTCGACCTCGCCGCGCTCGACGAAGATGACGGACAAGCGCTCCTTGATGGGCAGCGGTTTCAGGGCGGGGAGGATGCCGCTCATTCGGGCGCTTCACCAGCCGCACTGAGCGCCTGTGCCACCACCGCGTGACCGAAGCGCTGGCCGCTGGCCCGCAGCGCATTGATCAGCGGCGCCACCGACGGCACCAGCCCGGCCTGTTTGCTGCGGATCAGCACACCCAGGGTGCCGACGACGATGAGCTTCAAGGACTCGGCGTGGACCCGCGCGCCTTGGTCGTCGGTGAGCAAGCCTGCGCCGATGGCCAGCGCGCGTGCGATGGCGGCACGTTCACCGCGGCCCAGCGTGCCATCGATCATCTGCTGTGGCCCGCACGCCGTGAGCCAGCCTTGCGCCACCGCGGCTGCAATGCGCGCCGCGTCGGGGCTTTGCCAGCGGGACGTGCATTCAACAAGCACCCGGTCCGGTACCTGTACTTCAGCGAACAGGGCGGGAAGCACCCGAAGCAGGTCCAGACGGCCCAGGCAGATCAGCGGGCCAGCATCACTGACGACGACGCGCATGGGCGGGCTGATCCGCGTTGCTCACGGGCCAAAAGCGGCCAGTTCGCGTTCAAGCTCATCGGGCCTTAGCCGGATGGTCGCGATGCCGCGCCGCCCCAACTCATCCATCATGTCGGCGTAGGCCAGCCCCGCAATTTCCGCGGCCCGGCCCAGGCTGATCTGCTCGGAGTCATACAGCTGAGCGGCCAGGTCCAGCAAAGCGCCGGGGGCCGGTGCGCCGTTTTCCAAGGGCACGGTGATGAACACGGCTTGCCCATTGGTGGTGACCAGGCTGACCTGGCCGCGCTGTGCGTCGTCGAGCAGACGGGCGGGTTCGCGCTGGATGTCGTCGGTGGTGAGGGTGTGCATGGCGAACCTCTTGTCTATGCCAGGAGCATTTGGGCAGCTTAGCCGATTGGTCGCACCAAGAGCAGCCCGCAACCAAACGCCTTGGCGTGGCCTACGCCACCGAAGAGCGCGCTGCGCAGGGCCTGCGGGTCTGTGACCCGCAGCTGCCCGGTGAAGTCGATGGTGCTGATGCGCAGCTTGTCACCCTTGCCGTGATGCTGTTCGTAGCCGTCGGCGCGCAGCGTTTCGCCATCGAACCCGACGCCCAGGCGCTCGCTGCGTGCCTGCAGCCAGGCCGCGCCACAGCGCTGCACCAGGTCGGCCAGCGGCGGCCGGTCGGGTGTGGTCCATTCAGCCCAATGTGTCAGGCCGCGCTCTTTGAGCAAGCGGGTCTTCTCCTGCATGACGACATCGTGCCGGGAAGCCTTGCCATGGGCATTCGGCCGCGTGACGACAGGGTTCGCGCGCAGCTCGAACTGCAGCCACTGGCCCACCGGCAAGTCGGGCCTGTAGGGCTTGGTGTGAACAGACCAATGGGGTGAGGGAGGCGTCGGCTCCCGGTCAGAAACGACGTAGAAGCGCGGCAGGCCGTCGGCGTCGCGGCGGCGGAACAGGAAGCTGCGCGGCGTGCCCAGCGGCGCGGGCAGGAAGCGCCACAGCCATTGATGTTCGGCATAGGCGCCACCAGTCCACTCGTGGGCGGCGTCGCGCTCGTGGCCCGGGGTGGGTGTGATCAGGCTGAAGTGCATTTCAGTCGTCCTCGGCCAACAAGGCGATGTGTTCGGTGCGGTCACCAAATTGCCAGCCGCGGCGGCGGATCAGCCGGTCCTTGCGCAGCACGCTCAGGTGCGCGGGCAGGCCGGCCTCGACGCCATCGGCCCAGGCCAGGCTGCGCAGTGCGGCTGGCGGCTGGGCAGCAGCCAGATAAGCCACCAGCGCGGCGTGGGCCGACGCGGCTTCAGCCACCAAGGGCGCAAGCGGCGCGGCCGGCGGGCAGCACTTGCGGCCCAGGTACAGCACGAAGCGAGGTTGGTGCAGCGAATGCACGAGGGCGTTCAGCGAATGCGGCGCACCAGGCAGCGCCTGCACCGCCACGGCCCAGGCGCCGCCCTGGCGGTAGTCGCGCGTCGACAGGATGGTGTGGAGGTCGCGCTTGGGCACGGCCAGCTCGTCGCGGCGGGTGCGGTGCGGGCGGCCTTTCAGGTCGCTGCGGCCGGGCACTTGGGCGGTGTGATAGTCGCGCAGCAGGTCGCCTGCTGCCACGGTGCCCACCGCGAAGGCATAGCCGTCGCGCAGGGCGGCGTGGCCAGCTTCATCGTCACGCCTGACACCCAGCGCCGCGCCCAGCAGCCCCACCAAGGCTGAAGCCCCAGGATGTTCGCGGCTGCCGCGGTACTCACCCACCGCCACGTCGCCCCAGGAGGCCAGGGCAGCCTGCAATTGAAAGACCAGGAACTGCATCGTCGTCACCCTTGCACGAAGGCCACCACCTCGGCCAGCGAGCCTTCGCCCTTCTCGACATCGAAGTGGCGGCGGTCGTCGGCGCAGGCGCCGTAGACCTTGTCGAAATTGTCGCGGCGCAGGGTGATGGCCTCCACGGCCAGGCCCAGCATGTCCCGGTCGCCCCAGGGCTTGACGGGCTTCAGGAAGGCCTGCACCAGCGAACGCGGCTGCTGGCTGCCCTTCTCTGCCAGAAGGTAGCTGGCATGGGCGCGCGAACCGAAACTGTTCTGCATGCCAGTGGGTGCTACCTGGGCGATGGCGTGAACCAGCGCCTTCAGCGCCTGGGCTTGCAGTGCGCTGTCGCTGCCCAGGTTTTCCAGCAGCAGTTCGCGGTCGATGCAGACATACAGGTAGAACAGGCCGGCGCCATAGCCGCGTTCACCGATGTGGCCGGCGCCCTTGTCTTCCAGGCCCAGGTTCAAGTCGTCCACCGCGCTGAAGTAGTCGTCTTCGACGGCGGCCTTGTGCACGGTGATTGCATGCGCGACCTGAACGGACGCCTCTCGCTCGAACGGCGCATGCGCAGGGTCGGCCAGCATGCGTCCGAACATGGCGATATCTACAGCTGCGCGCGGCTTGCTCAAGAGTTTCAGCTCATCGGCTGTAGGCTCGCTGCCGCGGGCAGCACAGGCGGCGGTCAGAACATCCACCGCAGCCTTTTCCTCGGGGCTGATGTGCGCCAGCTGTTCGATCTGCAGGTCGTCGTCGTTGTCTGTCTTCTTGTTGGGCTTGAGCTTGCCGAACTGGCCAGCGATGGCGCGTGCCCATTCGCGTGCGGCCGCGTCGCTTACGCCCTTCGCGGTCAGCAGCTTGTGAATGCCAACGCCCAGCAATTTGGTGCGTGTGCCCTTGTGGTCCTTGCCCACCACCGACTCGAACACATCCGACGTGCGCCAGGCCCGCTTCAGGCTCTGTGACGAGATGCGCAGGCGCAGCGCGTCACCCAGCAGCGCAGTCTTGGGGCGGCCGGTGTCGTCGCGGTTCAGGTTGGCGGGCGGGTAGGCGGTGAGTACGTGGAGTTGGACAAAGCGGGACATGGTGGGGTTTCTCCCTGGGGTTGATTGGATGACAGCAGGCGGTAGGTGGAGCAGATCAGGGTTGGGCCTTGACGGGCCACGCATAGGCATAAGCCCAGCGCTTCTTGACCTCGTCGCCCCAGTTGACAACGTCGTTTGCCAGGGCGCAGATGTTGGCGCGTTGCTGCAGCAGCGGCAGCGCCCGGCGCAGGCCGGTGAACAGCGTGTCCACGTCAGGCGCTTCCAGCAAGCGCTTGAAGCGAAGCTCGCTCAGCGGCGGCTTGTCGCCTTCGCTCATGGCCTGTGGCAGGTTCTGCGGAGTCTGCTCGCGCACATGGGCCAGCAAACCGGCGGCGGCTGCCAGGCGGTCGTCTTGCCAACGCTGTGCCGGCCAGCCTGCGGCCACCATGCGTCGGTGCAGGCGCTGGAAGGCGGGCAGCAGCACCACGGCGGTGATGTCAGGTGCACGGCGCAGCGCGGCGCGGCCGCCGGTGTCGTCAGTCAGGCCGCGCCACCACTCGGTGAGGATCTGACCCCAGACTTGTTGAGGGTCGAACTTCAGGCTGGTCTTCGTGGTCGTCATGTGGCCTCCTGTGTCTTGGCTGCGCTGGCCTTGCGGCCGGCCCGCTGGGTGGGTGCTTCGGTGGGCAGGCCCAGCGCCTGCTTCAGCTTGGGGCCGTACAGGCTGTTGCGCAGTTGCCGGTGCGCCAATGCAACGCGGCGCGGGTTCTGGCGCTCGATGGCACCGGTGCCGACGAAAGCCTGGTCGAACAGGTGCAGCGCGGCTTGCAGCAGCGCGCGGTGCCAAGCTTCGCGGGCCGGCAGTTCGTTGGGTGGGGCACCGCTTCGGGCGGCGTCGATCAAGCCTTGAAGCTGGCGATAGAACGGTGCTTCTGTGGCAGCCCAGAAGCTGGCGTCGACATGGCTGAAGTCGCCACGCGCGTCGCGGCTGAACCAGGCGTCCTTCACGGCGCCGCGCATGTAGCTGCCAGCCAGGCTGGCAGCGGCCAGCCAGCGGCCGACTTCGGCCTGGATGTGCCGATGTTCTTCGTCGCTGCAATTGGTCAGGGCCAGCAACGGTAGGAGCGCGTCGTGCCATGCGACCGCCTTGTCCTTGCGCATCTCGAACCCAAAAGCCCAGAGATTCAGGCCCGTAGGCAGCTGGCGAGATCGCACCGTCAAGGCGTTCGAGACAACTGAAGCGGGCCGGTCGACATTGACGCCTGTAGCAATTGTCCAGGCCAACCACTGTCGATGACCGCGCGTGCTTGGATTTGGTCTGGTCGGTAACCAATCGCCCTCCTTGAACCTGTAGGGGCTCAATGGATGGTTCCAATAGTTGCTCGGGTAGTTCAGGCCGTTGGGACGGGATCGAAAGTGGGTGACATGCCGGGCTGCTTCTCGCGCGCAAACATCGCAGCGAACCAGTTGCCTACTTTCGTCAAAGTTCAGCCGGATGCGCCTCGGCATCGACCAATAGGCATGCATTGAGTTGACCTGCACGGGTGTAATCGATCCGCCCGGCCGCTGGAGTTCGTCGATCGTGCCAAGCCAAGGAAAGGTCAACTGGTCAGAGCCGCTGGGCTCATCGATAGGAGAGCGGAGTCGCAGTGATCGGTCGGGGACGTTCAGCCAGATGCTCGCCCAGAGCGAGGCGTCACCGGCCAGCCAAACGAGGGTCGAAAGTGGACCTCCCCCGCGCATACCTGTGAAATGCCCTCGACCGCCTTCGGGTGCATTGATTTGCAAGGTCAGAGTTGCGGTCGCTGCGCAAGCAGAACACATTGCGGTAACGCTGGCTCGCTTCACAAAGAAGTCTCTATTGCTGGTGAGGGTAGTTTCCCCCGGGGCGTCGATGAGTAGCTCTGCGATTGCCGATGACTTACCCGTCTCGGCAGCCAGTCCAAGGTCCTGCATAAACCGCGGCCCATCGCCGTCGAAGTTGAAGGCATGGGCCACTGGCTCGAACCATGTGCGCAGCGTGGCGGGGTCGGGGGCCGCCCTGAACAGCTCGCGCCATTCGATGCTGTTGGCCACCGGCGTGGTGGTCTGCAGCAAGCCGATGGCGAACTGCGCCAGTGCGCCGTTGAAGTCGGGTCGGTCGGCGTCGAAGGCGCGCCATTGCGGTTCGGCCAGTCGGTCAGGCGTGATCCACTCGCGCCGGCCCTGCGCGTCGCGCACCGGCATCCAGGGGTCGTGCAGCAGGTTCATGTTTCGGGGTCCTCGTTGATTTCCTTGGTGGTTGTAGTGCCCTGCAAACGCAAACCGTGCGCGCTGTCGTAGAGCCAAGCCAGGCGGCGTGGCGGCTGGCCGTTGCGTGCCGCGGCCAATGTCTCGCCCACCCAGCCCTGGGGTGTGGCGGTCAGCGCCAGCAGCACGGTCCAGCGCCCGCCCGTAGGCATCTGCGCCAGCGTGGTCTGCATCGCTGCGCGCAGTGCGGGGTCGGGCGATTCGGCTGTGGCGGCGGCCAGGCGTTCGGCCACACGCAGGCTGCTGTAGGCCCAGCCATGATTGATGTCGACCCAGGGCCGCAGTTTCCCGTCAGCCCAACGCGCGAGCGTCACCGTGCTGCTGGCATCCCCCAGGCGCGAAGGCGTTTGTGCCTCGCTCCACCAGTCGACACCTGGCGGCCGCCGGTAGCCCAGTTCCAGTGTGAGCGAGTTCATCTGTGCCTGCGTCTGCGCTGCATAGCCCAGGCCTTCTGCAGCCATCGCATTGGCGTCAAGCCCGGGCGGCACTTCGGCCAGCGACCCGAACACGCCTTCGATGAGGGCACGCGCGTCGTCGGGCATCGTGAAGCCGCCGACCCGAAGCGCCTGCGCCGTCAGCCAGAGGTGGGCGTGGTTCGCGTACACCGCTGCGGCCTTGGGGAAGGCCGCTTTGAACCAGCGCGCATCGGGCGCTTCTGTCCAAGGCGGTGTCAGCACCCACAGCAACGGCTCGCCGCGCTGGTCGGCAGCAGCGGGGTCCGCCAAGGGCGTGCCATCTGCCGCGCGGCGGTGTCGGCGCAGGCGGCCGGCGCGCTGGATGATGCGGTCGATGGGCGCCAGGTCCGTGATCACGAGGTCGAAGTCCACGTCCAGCGACTGTTCCACCACCTGGGTGGCGACCAGCAGTTTCCCCGCGCGCTGGGCTGCGGTGCTGCCTTTGCCGAAGCTGGCCAGTACCCCTTGTTCCATCGCCAGCCTGTCATGCAGGGCGAAGCGGGCGTGAAACAGCAGCGCGGCACCCTCAGCCAACCCGGGCTGGAAGTGGGCGTAGGCCGTCAATGCGTCGGCAACGGTATTGCGCACCCAGCAAACGCATTGCCCGGCGGCCAAGGCGGTGGTGATGGCAGCATGCACCTCGGAAACGCATGCAGTGTTGTGCACGTTCACGCGCCGCTGCACGTCGGCCCGCGTGGCCAGCGCTTCCTGGGCCAGGCTGCCGTCGTCGTCCGCAGGCCAGCGCGTTGCCAGTGGGTAGGCGCTTGAGATCGCTCGTGGCACGGCCTCGCCGCGCCCCTGCGCAAAAGCGCGCAGCAACGCCTGCTTCATGGCCTGCGGCAACGTGGCCGATAGCAGCACGGCACTGCCGCCCGCCCTGGCGTGGAAGCGCAGCAACACCGCCAGCACACCCTGCATGTAGGTGTCGCAGGCGTGTACTTCGTCGATCACCAGCACCTTGCGCAGCAGGCCCAGCAGCCGCAGTGACTGGTGCTTGCTGTGCAGCACCGCCAGCAGCGCCTGGTCGATGGTGCCCACGCCAGCCGGCGAGAGCAGCGCGCGCTTGTTGTGGTCAGCCAGCCAGGCTGTGCAGCGCGCCGATGCAGTGTCGTCGATCTGGCGCGTGTCGCCCTCGGGCTGGCCCTCTGGCAGCACCGAATGGGCAAAGCCGTCCACCAGGAAGCTCTGCCCATGCGCCAGCACCAGGCTTGCCGGGTTGGCAAACAGACGCGAGTAGGTCGCAGCGATGCGGCCGTACATCGCGTTGGCGGTGGCCATGGTGGGCAACGCCACGAAGAAGCCGTCGGCGCGGCCAGTTGCAAGCAGGCGATGCGTGAGCATGAGTGCTGCTTCGGTTTTGCCGGCGCCGGTAACGTCTTCCAGCAGGTGAATCTGCGGCCCTGTGGCCAGCGGCACACGGCTGGCCCAGGCTTGCAGCGGTGAGGGTCTGGCGATGGCGGGGAACAAACGGCCGAAGGGCATCTCTGCGGCGCTGGCCTGCGCCGTGACGCCGCTGGCGGCAAGCGCCAGGGCGGCCTGGCGGCGCGCGTGAGGCCAGTACTCGGCGAAGGTGCGCGGCCCGGTGCGGTACTCAAAGAAAGTGGTGTTTGAACCTAGCCAGTCTGCCAGCACCGCAACGCCGGCCAGCCACCAGGACAGTTCCTGGCTGGCGGCCAAAAACTGCGTGGGTGGCTGCGCACCGATGGCGGCAGTGAGCTCGCTGTCGATGAATGCATGGCGTACCTCACCGGCGAAAGCCAGTGCCGCATCGCGGTCAGCGACCTGGTCGAAGTGTTGCGTCCAGGTGTCTCCCTCGGCAGGTGGCTGGCCATGGTGGCCGGTGCAGGCGCGGGCCCAACAATCCAGGCCGTCGGCCAGGTCCTCGGACCGGGGGCCGAACCACTCCTCCTGGATCAACTGCTCACGCAGGACTTCCTTCCAGAACAGCATGCCCAGGCTGTCGTGGCGCAGCGTGTACTGCTTGGTGGGATTGGGCGGCCGGCCACGCTGGGCCATGAAGACGTCCGGGCACTGGCTCTGAAATGACTCGGCGAACTTGCCCAGGTCGTGAAGGCAGAGCCAGAACGCCAGCCAAGCCTCTGCGTGCTCTGCTCGTACCTGCATCCGCTGTCCCACCAGCGCTCGCAGCGCCGGCATACGTTGCAGCAGTTCTACACCCACCGCTGCGACGTCCAGGCTGTGCAGGGGCAGCGGGTGAAATGCCGCCAGGCTGCCGCTCGAGGCTGACGGTCGTGCCTTGCCCCACCATCGGTACGGACCGCTTATCAAAGCACCGCTCCACGCGTCGAATGACTGTGCATTCTGGCGCCCAAGTGTCCGGGCCAGCGGATGGTCCCCATGACCGATGAGAGCAAGTGAGCACGCATGACACCATCGTGATGCGCAGATAGCTCAAATTGCGAGCCACTGTTCAAACGATCAGTTCGCCCACCTCGAGAATCGAAGCATGAGCACCCCCACCCTTCGCCCCGCCACCGAAGCGACGTCTTCAAATTGCTCACCATTGATTTTTCCGCACGACATGGCAGCCGCTAGAGCCATCACGCGGGTGCGCACCTGGGCTCCCAAAGGCCGAACGCCCATCTTCTGCCCAAGCAACCTTGATGAACTCAACACCACTGCGCGCAACAAGCTCAAGAGCGCGCAACGCCGTCCTTCGATCATCGCCGCGTGCTGGGTCCTGGCCGGCTTGTGGTGATGTCGCCACCTAAGAAGAGCTAATTGCTGTTGGTCACCAGCGGATCGATCAGCCCAAGGTTGCCCTGGCTGTCCTGCACCAGGACCCAGACGTCGAAGCTGCTGGTCGCGCCCACTGCAGCCTTGTTGTCGTCTTGCAGGTTCAGCGTGGTGGTGCCGTCGTTGGCCACCTGAACCGCCAGGTCAGGGAAGTTGGCGCCGCCGGTACCGCCGTTGGCAGCCATGTTTTTCAGCGCAGCACCGTTGAGGAAGAAGGTGTTGCTGGCGCCGTTGGCGTCCACCACGTTGAAAACGAAGGTGGGCTTCTTGCCTCTTTGCACCGCCAGCGTGGCGCTGCTGGCGGGGTAGGTGGTGTAGGTCTTGCCCCTGTAGGGAAAGGTGGTTGGGTTGGCAGTGCCGCTGATCGTGACGTCGCCATTGCCGTTGTCGATCAGTGCCATGTCGGGCGTGCACAGGCCGGTTGTGCTGGTGAGCCCCAGCAGTGGCTTCCACTGCGTGGTGACGTTGGAGAAGATGAAGATGATGTTGGGCTTGCCCATGGTTCCTCCTGCGGTGTGGTTCTGAGCACCTTGAGTGCATGCCCTTTGCGACCGGGCATGGGTTGAGTGTGCGACCAGCGAGCCGGGTGGCGCTGGACCTTGATGCACAGTCCCGCCGTGACCCATTCACACGAGCCGTGGGCCGGGCTGCGCTACTGGTTTGAACAGGCCAGTGCGCCGTATGGGCTTCAGCCGGTCAAGCCCGAGCGGGACCCGAGCGGGGCCCGGGTGGTTGCCAGATGAGGGGCAGCTCCGCAGGGTCAGTCGGCCTTCACCTCGGGCAACTGCATCACCGTCTGCGTGGCATCAAACAGCTTTTTCATCACCTCGGCCGACGTGCCCACCGGCACGAAGAAGCCGTACCAGAACGACAGGCTGTAGGCGGGCAAGCCCGCCTCGGCCGTGCCCGGCACGCCAGGCGCGCCGCCTTTGTACGGGATGTGCACCATCTCCACGCCCGCCCAGCACGTCGACCATGAGGGTGGGTGACGATGACATCCCGGCACTGTATGCGCCGCGTGTGGGGCCGCGCAGCCCGACGCGAGCGCGCCATGGCAACAGGCCTTCACCGGGCGTGAAGGGCCGATTGGCTGGGCCTGCTCTGGCACAGGGGGGGTGGCGCCAAGTGGCGCGGTTTTCAACAGCCGGATGATCGATCTGATGGGCGTCATACCGTATCATGATCGACATGAGCACCGTGACAGTTTCGCCCAAATTCCAGATCGTCATTCCGCTGTCCATCCGCCAACGGCTGCAGCTGCGCCCGGGCGCGAAGATGATGGTCATCGAATTCAACGGGGGTCTGCGGTTGGTGCCGCAGCGTGCCCCGTCCGAGTTGCGTGGCATTGCGCGTGGCATCGACACCCAGGTGCAGCGCGACCCTGACAGGACGCTGTGAACAAGCCAGCGCCTGCCAAGCGGGCACGGCCTGCTGCACGCAAGACGTCGGCCATGGGGCCGATCGTGCTGGACTCGTCGTGCTGGCTGGAGTTCTTTGCCGACAGCGAGCGGGCTGACCTCTTCGCGCGTCAGATCGAACAGCCTGAGCGGCTGGTGGTGCCTGTCATCACCGTGTACGAAGTGGCCAAGAAGCTGGCCCGCGAGATGGGCGACGATGTGGCAGCCCTAGCAACCGCGCTGATGCAGCGCGGCCAGGTGATTGCAGTGGACCTGCCCCTTGCACTGGAGGCCGCCGTCAACGGCCTGCCGCTGGCGGACAGCCTGATCTACGCCACTGCCCGGCACCATGGCGCCGAGTTGTGGACTCAAGACAGCCACTTCGAAGGACTGTCTGGTGTTCGCTACTTCGCAAAAACCTGAACCAGCTCGCTGCAGCAGCCTCAACCTCAGTCTGCAGCCAAGCCCCGCAAGCCTGCCCGTTCAGCAGCCTGCTGCACACGGCCTTCGGCGCGCATGTCGCTCGTGAACTGGCGGATGAACGCCGCGCCTGCCTGGCGGCCCTTCGGCACCCCAATGGCCAGTTGCTCGAGCCCCCAGCGGCCGGGCAGCACACGGGCACCCGGCAGCTGGTCGGCCATCTCAAAGAGGATGCCCTTGTTGGTGGCAAAGGCGTCGAGTTGGCGCGCCTGCAGCTGCTCGCGGCCGTCCTTCAGCGAAGGCACCGGCACCACGCGCGCCTGCTTCAGGTCGCGCGACAGCACGCCCTGCGAACTGCTGCCCTGCGTCACGCCCACGCGCACCCCGGGGCGGTCGACGGCAGCCAGGCTGTCCACCGGCGAACCGGGCAGGGCCAGGTAGCCGAGTTCCAGGGCCACCACCGTGGGCGAGAAGTCAAGGTCGGCGGCGCGGGCCGGCGTGGCGTTGGTGATGGTCATGTCCACCTTGCCGGCCTTCAAGGCGTCGACGATCTCGGCCACGCGCTGGTGCAGCACGATCTGGACGGGCACGCCGAGTCGCCGCCCCAGTTCCCGGCCAAGTTCGACGGTGAGCCCGCGCATGTCGGCGGGTGGCGCTTCGCGCACCAGCGACGTGGGACTGCCGGGGTACACGGCCACGCGCAGCGTGCCGCTGGGCGCCAGCGCCTGACGGACCTCGGCAGGAACCTGTGGCGCGGGGCTGGTGGCGCAGGCTGCCAGCAGTGTGGCTGCCAGCAGCAGCCCGGCGCGGCGGGTGAGTGCTCCGAATGCGGTCATGGTCACGGCTCTCAATCCGGTTGGATGCGGGCTTCGCGAATGAGCTTTTCGTAGCGCGCCCTTTCGCTGGCCAGCAAGGCGCTGAAGCGCTCCACCGGGCCGGGCAGCACTTCGCCACCGGCGTTCACCAACCTGTCCTTCACCTCTGGCGCCGACAGCGCCTTCTGGACCTCGGCATGCAGGCGCTGCACGATGGGCGCCGGCAACCCGGCAGGGCCGACGAAGCCGTACCAGACCGAGGCCTCGTAGCCTGCAAAGCCGCTTTCGGCAATTGTCGGCACGCCCGGGAAGATGGGGCTGCGGGTGGGCGTCAGCACCGCCAGCACGCGCACCTTGCCGCTCCTCACGTGTGGCTGCACTTCCAGCGCGTTAACAGCCACGGTCTGGATGTGGCCGGCAATGACGTCATTGAGTGCGGGGCTGCCGCCCTTGTAGGGCACATGTGTCAGCTCAATGCCGGCGGCACGCTCGAACAGTTCCATGGCCAGGTGTGGCGTGGACCCATTGCCCGGCGTGCCGTAGTTGATGGTCTTGGGCGCGGCCTTGGCGCTGCTGATGAGCTTGGCCAGCGACGTCAGGTCGGTGGCCGCATTCGCAGCAATGACCACCGGCACGCGGCCGACCAGCGAGATGGGGGTGAAGTCGCGCGCCATGTCGTAGGGCGCGGGCTGGTACAGCGTCTGGTTGGCGGCAATGGAATTGGCCGTGAGCATCAGCGTGTGACCATCGGCCGGGCTGTCGATCAGCTGGCGCATGGCGATATTGGTGCCGGCACCGGGCTTGTTTTCAACCACCACCGGTTGCCCCAGTGCCACGCTGATCTGCTGGCCCACGGCGCGCGCCACGATGTCAACCGCGCCGCCCGGTGCGAAGCCGACGATCAGCTTGATGGGCTTGCTGGGCCAGGCAGGCGCCGCCTGGGCGCGGGCGTCTGGCGCTGCCGCCAGCAGCATGGTGTACAGCGCTGCCGCCAGCAGGCCTTGCAGGAAGGGGCGGCGTCGGCCGTGTGCCATGGTGGTGTCTCCGTGTTGTGATGAATCGCAGTTGACGACTGTAGAGCCGCGCCTCGTGCGCGCTGCCAGCCCTTGGTGTACCGGTCACTGAACAGGGCTTCACGGCGCGTGAAGGGCGGCACCCGGCCACGCGCCCCGCTGCACGAGTGCCCGCGCCACGTCGGCCACCACCACACGCGCAGCCAACCCGGCGGGCGACAGTTCGTCATCACACAGGCTGGCCAGCAGGCTGTTGCGGCTGGCGCCGGCGTCGGCCACCTGACGCAGCACCAACGCGCTGCCGTCCAGCCGCGCCACGGCTGCACCTGGCTGCAGCGTGGCGCCCAGGCCGGCCCGCACGGCGTCCATCAGCAGCGCCAGCGAATCGATCTCCATCACCACGTTCAACTCGGCCTTGGCCTGCGCACATGCGGCGGCAATGGTGCTGCGCAGGCCGTGCGAGCCGGAAGGCAGGATCAGCGGCAGCGCGCCCAGCCGCGCCAGGCGCACGGTGGCCGGTGTAGGCGCGGCACCCTTGATCGCGTTCTTTGCCGCCTTTCGCTGCGGCCCGATGCCAGCTTCCGCCAGGCCCGGCAGCGTGGCTGCAGCAATGACGAAAAGGCGCTCGCTCAGCAGCGGCTGCAGGCTCCAGCGCTGCGCGCTGTCGGGCTTGAAGAGCACGGCCAGGTCGATCTGCCGAGCACTCAACATGCCGGCCAGGTGGCCCGACAACGCTTCGACCAGATGCAGCTGAACGTCAGGGTAGCGCTCGCGCATGGCCAGCATCAACGGCAGCCCCAGCACCGCAGCGGTGGTGGGCGCCAACCCCACGCTCACGTGCCCCGCCAGCCGCGCCGTCTGTGCTGCAGTGACAGCCGCGTCGGCATGCCGCAGCGCCAGCTGCGCCTGGTGCAGGAAGGCCAGCCCCGCCGCCGTGGGCAGCACGCCGGTGGCCGTGCGCTGCAGCAGCCGCGTGGCC
>JAYVSX010000341.1:0-22779 GCA_043774975.1 Rubrivivax sp. | reverse complement strand
TGGTGGCCAGTGCACGGGCCAGCGCAATGCGCTGCTGCTGGCCGCCCGACAGCTGCGCCGGGTACTTGCCTTCGCTGCCCGGCAGGCCCACCAGGTTGAGCAGTTCGGTCACGCGTTCGCTCACCGCCCGCGGCGGCACCTTGCGGTTGACCAGCCCATAGGCCACGTTGTCTGCCACGCTGAGGTTGGGAAACAGCGCGTAGCTTTGGAACACGATGCCGTAGTCGCGCTCGGCCGGCGGCAGCGTGGAGATGTCGCGGCCGGCCAGTTCAATGCGCCCGGCGGTCTGCACCTCCAGCCCCGCGATGATGCGCAGCAGCGTTGTCTTGCCGCAGCCGCTGGGGCCCAGGAAGCAGACAAACTCGCCCTGCGCGATGTCCAGCGCGATGCCCTTGAGCGCGCTGAAACTGCCGAAGTCCTTGCGGACCCCGGCCAGCCGCAGGTAGGGCTGGCCTGCCGATCCGGTCACTTACGTGGTTCGCTCTTGGCGTTGTAGCGCTTGTTCCACTCGGCCAGGATGCGCTCGCGGTTGTCGGCTTCCCAGGCAAAGTCTTTCTTCACCAGGCGCGCTTCGTAGTCCTTGGGCACGTTGGCCAGCGGTGCGGCCACGCCGGGCTGCGCGGTGATGGCAAAGTTCTTGCCATAGAGCAGCATGGCGTCCTTGCTGCTCGCCCAGTCGGCCAGCTTCTTGGCGGCGTCGAGCTTCTTGGTGCCCTTGTGGATGGCAAAGGCCTCCAGGTCCCAGCCCAGGCCTTCTTTGGGGAAGACCAGGTCGATCGGCGCGCCCTTGGCCTTGTTGGTGTTGGCGCGGTACTCAAAGCTGATGCCCACCACGTACTCACCAGCGGAGGCCATGTTGCAAGGCTTGCTGCCGCTGTGGGTGTACTGCGCAATGTTGTCGTGCAGGCCGTCCATGAACTTCCAGCCGCCGCCGTTTGCTTCCCCTTTGGCGTCCTTGTCGCCCCACAAAGTCAGCCAGGCTGTCACGTCAAAGAAGCCGGTGCCGCTGGACGCCGGGTTGGGCATCACGACCTGGCCTTTGTAGGCCGGCTTGAGCAGGTCTTTCCAGGTTTCGGGCTTGGGGATGCCCTTCTTTGCGGCTTCGACGGTGTTGAAGCAGATGGTGGCGCCCCACACGTCCATGCCAAACCAGGCCGGCACTTTTTTCTTGTCGATGTACTGCGACATGATGGCGTCGGCATTCAGCGGGCGATAGGGCTCGAGCATGCCGTTCTTGTCCAGCAGCGCCAGGCTGCTGGCGGCCACCCCCATCACGGCGTCGGCCTGCGGGTTGGCCTTTTCGGCCAGCAGCTTGGCGGTGATGACGCCGGTGCTGTCACGCACCCACTTGATCTCGATGTCGGGATACTGCTTGTTAAAGCCTTCCTGGTAGGCCTTGAGCTGGTCGGTTTCCAGCGCGGTGTAGACCAGCAGGGTGGTTTTTTGGGCCAGGGCGGCAGAGCTGAGGGCCAGCATCACACTGGCGGCCAGCAGAGCCAAGGGGCGGGGAAAGCTCATCGGTGTTCTCCTGCAAGAGTTTTTTGAAAAGGCCAACCCATAAGCCTGAACCCGTGTCGTGTCGGCCGTGTGACGGTGAGTTTGCAGCACGCCTTGCCAAGCTTCAAGGCAGACCTGCCCGAAGCCACAACCCTCGCCGCACGGTGGAGCCAATCTAGCCGCCCCGCCCTGGCGCTGTCAACGGTATTTCGCCTATTGTTGACAATCTGCGATGCAACCCGTCCAATGCGGCGCATGAAAGACCCGCTCCACCCCACGATTGCGCTGTTGCAGTCCAGCTCGCTCACCTCGGTGGTGCAGCAGGAGCTGGAGCGTCGCATCGTGCAAGGCGAACTGGGCCCCGGGGACAAGTTGAGTGAAGCCACCCTGGCCCAATCCCTGGGGGTTTCGCGCGGCCCGGTGCGAGAAGCCTTTCGCATGCTGGAAGAAGCCGGCTTGGTGCGACAGGAAAAGAACCGCGGCGTTTTTGTGCGCCAGATTCCGCTGGCTGAAGCACTGGAAATCTTCGACCTTCGCGCCATGATGGACGAAGCCGTGGGCCGCCAGCTGGGCTTGAGCATCACGCCCGAACAGCTGCGCCAGGTGCGGGCCATGGTGGAGGCCATGGAGCGCACGGTGAAGGTCGGTGACGTGGACGGCTACCACCTGCTGAACCTGGAGTTTCACGACACCTTGGTGGCCTTCACCGGCAACCGCAAGCTCACCACGCTGTATCGGCGCCTGATCAAGGAGCTGTCACTCTTTCGCCGTGCCAACCTGGCCGACGCGGCCATGCTGCCGCTGTCGGCCGGCGAGCACCGGGCCATCGTCAAAGCCATCGCCAGCGGTGACCCGCTGGCGGCGGGTCAGGCGATGGCCCAGCATGTGCTGGACAGCAAAGAGCGCACCTTGCGCAACAACACCCCCGCTGCCAGCGGCCCTGCCACCGCCCCAGCACGCGCCATCGCCTCGTCTGCGCCACTGGCCCGAAAAAAAGTAACCCATGCTTGACATCAATGGCCGCCGCTATGCACTGCCGCAACGCCCGACGGTGGTGGTTTGCGTCGACGGCTGCGAACCCGATTACCTGGCCCAGGCCGTGTCTGGCGGCCACACGCCGTGGCTGGCGCGCACCCTGGCCCAAGGCACCGCGCTGGTTGCCGACTGCGTGGTGCCAACCTTCACCAACCCGAACAACCTGAGCATCGTCACGGGTGTGCCGCCCAGCGTTCACGGCATCTGTGGCAATTTTTTGTATGACGTGGAAAGTGGCACCGAGGTCATGATGAATGACCCCAAATGGTTGCGCGCGCCAACCATCCTGGCCGCGTTGGCGGACGCCGGTCAACGCTGCGCCGTGGTCACGGCCAAGGACAAGCTGCGCCTGCTGCTGGGCAAGGGCATGGATTTGAGCCAAGGCAGTCTGTGCTTCTCCTCAGAAAAAGCCGACTTGGTCACCCAGGCCGACAACGGCATCACGGGTGTGCTTGAGCTGGTTGGCAAGCCGGTGCCCAGTGTCTACAGCGCCGACCTGTCGGAGTTTGTCTTTGCCGCTGCTGTTCAGCTGATGCGGCGCCCGGGCGGCTTGCGCCCCGACGTGATGTACCTCAGCACCACCGACTACATCCAGCACAAGCATGCCCCCGGAACCGCAGGCGCCAACGCCTTCTACGCCATGATGGACGGCTACCTGGGACAACTGGACGACATGGGCTGCGTCATCGCGCTGACCGCCGACCACGGCATGAACGCCAAGGTCTGGATGGACGGCAAGCCCGATGTCATCTACCTGCAAGACCAGCTTGACGCGTGGCTGGGTGTGGGCGTGGCGCGCACCATCCTGCCCATCACCGACCCCTATGTGGTTCACCACGGTGCGTTGGGCTCTTACGCCACCATCTACCTGCCACCGGCGGCTGTCGCCGACGCGGCCCAGCGCATCGGCCAGTTGCGCGGTGTGGAAAGGGTCTTGACCCGCGCCGAGGCGGCCCAGGCCTACGAGCTGCCGGCCGACCGCATTGGCGACCTGGTGGTGGTGTCAGAACGCGCAACAGTCATCGGCACCAGCGCGTCGCGCCACGACCTTAGCGCGCTGGAAGTACCGCTGCGCAGCCACGGCGGTGTGTCCGAGCAGCGCGTGCCGCTGATCATCAACCGTCCCATCGCCGGGCTGCAAGCGCACAAACGCTGGCGCAACTTTGACGCCTTTGATCTGGCGTTGAATCGGGCCCAGTGACAGCCACCGACTGAGAGTCTGAGCACGCCATGCGACAAGAAGCCCTGCGAATTGCCGGCCAAAAAGTGGGTTTGGACGACCGCCCCGGCGACCGCCGCATCCTGGTGCGCAACCCGTTCACCCGCCAAGTGGTGGGCAGTGTGCCCAAGGCCACCCTGGCCGAGTTGAACCAGGCCTATGCAGCAGCCCACGCCTGCACGGTGCGTCTGTCGCGCTTTGAGCGCAGCAACGTGCTCAACCGCGCAGCGGCCTTGGTGCGAGAGCGGGTGGCGGAAATCGCCCAATTGATCAGCAGCGAGTCGGGCCTGTGCATGAAAGACGCCAGCTACGAAGCCGGCCGGGTGGCCGACGTGCTGATGTTTGGTGCCATCGAGTGCCTGCGCGACGACGGCCAGACCTTCAGTTGCGACATCACACCGCACGGCCGCAAGCGCCGGGTGCACACCCAGCGCGACCCGCTGCTGGGTGTCATCACCGCCATCACGCCCTTCAACCACCCGATGAACCAGGTGGCGCACAAGGTGGTGCCTTCGGTGGCCACCAACAACCGCATGGTGCTCAAGCCCAGTGAGAAGGTGCCGCTCTCGGCGCTGTACTTTGCCGACCTGCTGTACGAAGCCGGCCTGCCGCCGGCCATGCTGAGTGTCATCACCGGCGACCCGGCCGAAATTGCCGACGCCATGCTCACCCACCCGCAAGTTGACCTCATCACCTTCACCGGCGGGGTGCCGATCGGCAAGTACATCGCGCACAAGGCCGGTTACCGCCGCGTCGTGCTGGAGCTGGGTGGCAACGACCCCATCATCGTGATGGAAGACGCCGACCTGGACGAGGCCAGCTCGCTGGCGGTGCAGGGCTCGTACAAGAACTCGGGCCAACGCTGCACCGCGGTCAAACGAATGCTGGTGCACAACAGCGTGCGTCAGCGCTTCACCGACCTGGTGGCGGACAAGACCCGAGCCTGGAGCTTTGGTGACCCGGCCAACCCGAAGGTCGAAATGGGCACCGTCATCGACGAAGAGGCAGCCCGGCTGTTTGAGTCGCGTGTGCAGGAGGCGGTGTCTCAGGGCGCCCGCCTCTTGGTCGGTGGGCAGCGCGAAGGCGCGCTGTTTGCGCCCACCGTCATCGACCAGGTCCGACCTGACATGACCGTGGTGCGCGAAGAAACCTTCGGTCCGGTTTCGCCCATCGTCGGCTTTGACAGCATTGACCAGGCCATTGCCATCAGCAACGGCACCGCTTATGGCTTGAGTTCAGCGGTCTGCACCAACCGCATGGACTACATCACGCGCTTCGTCAACGAGCTCAACGTGGGCACCGTCAACGTGCGCGAGGTGCCGGGCTACCGCCTGGAGCTGACGCCCTTTGGCGGCATCAAGGACTCGGGCCTTGGCTACAAGGAAGGTGTGCAGGAAGCGATGAAAAGCTTCACGAACCTGAAGACCTACTCCTTGCCGTGGGCCTGAGGACAGCCACTTTGCGTTTCATGATGCAGGCGTGATCCACCTCCTTAACCTGTTGGCTGCCATTGCCCTGCTGGTCTGGGGCACCCACATCGTGCGCACCGGCGTGCTGCGCGTGTTTGGCGAAAACCTGCGCCAGGTGCTGGCCCACAGCTTCAACAACCGCTTCAAGGCCATGCTGGCCGGTGTAGGCGTGACCAGCCTGGTGCAAAGCAGCACGGCCACCTGCCTGATCGTGGCTTCATTTGTAGGCTCGGGTCTGGTGGGTACCTCTGCAGCGCTGGCGGTCATGCTGGGTGCGGATGTGGGCACCGCGCTGATGGCCGTGGTGTTCAGTTTCGATCTGTCCTGGCTGAGCCCGCTGCTCATATTTGTGGGCGTGGTGATGTTCATCAGTCGGCAGAACAGCACCACGGGTCGCGTGGGCCGGGTGTTGATCGGCCTGGGTCTGATCACGCTGGCGCTGCAGCTCATCGTTGGCGCCACCAAACCGCTGACGGCTGCGCCCGAAGTGCGCGCCCTGCTGGTGGCTCTGCCCAAGGAAGTTCTGCTGGACATCATCGTCGGGGCCGCCTTGGCGGTGCTGTCCTACAGCAGCTTGGCCATCGTGTTGTTGACCGCCGCGCTGGCTTCGCAAGGCATGCTTCCAGCGTCGGTGGCGCTGGGCTTGGTGTTGGGTGCCAATGTGGGAAGCGGCGTTTTGGCGATGCTGGTGACCAGCCAAGGCAAGCCCGAGCTGCGGCGCCTGCCGCTGGGCAACTTCATCTTCAAGGTGGTGGGTGCTTTGGCAGTGATTCCGTTCTTGCCGCAGCTGCACAACGAGTTGCAGCAGTTCACGGGCGAAGTGCACCAGCAGGTGGTGCTTTTCCACCTGGTCTTCAACGCCATGCTGGCCGTGCTCTTCATCGGCCTTACAGGCCCGATGGCACGCTTGGTGGAACGCCTCTTGCCCACGCCCGCACCCAGCGCGGCGGGCGACCGCCCGCGCCACCTGGACCCGGTGGCGCTGGCCACCCCGTCGCTGGCCATCAGCTGCGCCGCACGTGAAGCGCTGCACCAGGCCGACGTGGTGGAAGCCATGCTGCGCGGCGTCTTGCCGGTGATGCGCGACAACGACCTGGCCCTGGCCGAACGCCTGCGCGCCATGGACGACACCGTAGACGAGCTTTACTCGGCCATCAAGTTCTATCTGACGCAGATTTCTCGCGAGGCTTTGAGCGAACGCGAGGGCCGGCGTTGGGCCGACATCCTGAGTTTCACCATCAACATGGAACAGATCGGTGACGGCGTTGAACGGGTCCTGCAAGACCTGGAAGACAAGAAGATCCGCAAGGGCCGCAGCTTCAGCGAAGCCGGCATGGCCGAGATCTGCCACCTGCACGAGCGCCTGCTGAGCAACCTGCGGCTGGGCATGAGCGTCTTTCTGGACGGCCACGTGCGTGACGCCAGCAAGCTGCTGGAAGAGAAGGCCCGCTTTCGCGACCTGGAGCATGAGTACGCTGCCAACCACCTGGGCCGCCTGCAAGACAACACCGCGCAAAGCATCGAGACCAGCTCGCTGCACCTGGACCTGATCAGCGAACTCAAGCGCATCAACTCGCACATCTGCTCCATCGCCTATCCCATCCTGGAGTCGGCCGGTGCCCTGTCGGCGACGCGGGTGAGGCAAAGCCGTTTGGGCGGGCTGGACGACGCAGGTCGATAGCCCCCATCGAAACGGCAGTCACCATGTTGACCCTGCAAGACATCGCCACCGTCTTCGAGCGGCGTGGTCACGAACAGTACAGCGGCGAGCCCGTCACGCAGCTGGAACACGCGCTGCTTTTTTCAAGCGGCCTGATGGGTGAAGGCGTGCCGGGTGAACACCTGCCGGGCGGCACACCACTGCAGCTTGACGCCAAGCGCTGCCTTTGCGCCGCGATTCCGTCACTGCAGCACCTTCTGGCACGCGCCCAGCGCTGTTCCCTCACTTGACGCTGACCTGGCCCATCGTGTTGGCCGTGCTGCTGGGCGCAGCGTTGCACGCCAGCTGGAACGTCTTGGTCAAGTCGGCCGGTGACAAGACGGTGGACACCGCGCTGGTTCACTTTCTGGGCGCCGTGGTGGCCTTGCCCTTGCTGCTGTGGGTGGGTCTGCCGCGCATCGAGGCGGCGCCCTTCATTGCCGCGTCGCTGGTCATCCACATCGGCTACTACATCGCCTTGGCCGGGGCCTATGAACACGGCGAGTTGGGCATGACCTACCCCATCATGCGCGGCCTGGCGCCGCTGCTGGTGGCTCTGGGCAGCGGCACTTTGCTCGGCGAGTCACCCAGCGCCGCAGCCTGGATCGGCACGCTGGCCATCACCGTTGGCGTGGCGCTGGTGGGACTGGCACATCCGGGTGAAGCGCTGCACCACCGCAAGGCGCTGGCCTTTGCCTTGGCCAACGCCGCCATCATCGCCACCTATACCGTTGTGGACGGCCTGGGTGTGCGCGCCGAAGTGGCGGCCGGTGGCAGTGCATGGCGCTACGTGTTGATTCTGTTTGTCCTGGACGGGCTGCCTTACCCGTTGCTGGTGTGGCTGCGCCGGACGTCGCAACAGCGGCGCGACATCGTGGCCTACGCCCGCACCCGTTGGCCCAAAGCGGCGCTGGGGGGCGCGGCTTCCATTGGCAGCTATGCGATCGCGCTGTGGGCCATGACCCAGGCCCCGGTGGCCAGCGTGGCCGCCTTGCGCGAAACCAGTGTTCTGTTTGCAGCGTTGCTGGGCACCTGGCTGCTGAAAGAGCGCTTTGGCTTGCAGCGGGCGCTGGGCACGCTGGTGGTGGTGGCCGGGGTGGTCAGCCTGCGTTTGGGCTGAGGGGACGATGGTTTGATGGTTTGATGGCTTGATGGGCTGATGAGTTGGGGCTGTGCTTGGCGGCATGGGGCGGCATGGGGCGGCGCGCAGCGATGAGCCTCTGGCGCGGATACTTCCTTTTTGTCCAACACAAGGAGACTTCATGAGCGGCACCGTACTGGTAACGGGTGGCAGTGGCTACATCGCGGGCTATCTGATTCGCCAACTGGTGGCCGAGGGCTGGACGGTCCACACCACCGTGCGCAGCCTGACCAAGGAAGCGGGTGTGCGCGAGCTGCTGAAGGTCGACAACAGTCGCCTGAAGTTCTTTGCGGCCGACCTGATGGCCGACGCCGGCTGGGCCGAAGCCGTGGCCGGCTGCAGCCATGTGGCGCATCTGGCGTCGCCACTGCCCACGGGCATCCCCAAGGACGCCAACGAACTGATCGTGCCCGCCCGCGATGGCGTGCTGCGCGCCTTGCGCGCCGCCAAGGCCGCGGGTGTGCAGCGCTTTGTGATGACGTCGTCGGTGGCCGCCATCTCCTATGGCCGCGGCCGTGGTGTGCACCACTTCACCGAGGCCGACTGGACCGATTTGTCCAAACCCGGCATCTCGCCCTACATCCAGAGCAAGACCGTGGCCGAGCGCGCAGCGCGCGACTGGATGGCCGCCGAGGGCGGTGCCATGGTCTTTTGCAGCATCTGCCCGTCGGTGGTGCTGGGCCCCGTGTGGAGCGGTGACTACTCGGCCAGCGTGTCGGTGGTGAAGATGCTGCTCAACGGCCGCATGGGCGCCTGCCCCGACATCGGCTTTGGTGTGGTGGACGTGCGCGACGTGGCCGACCTGCACGTGCGCGCGCTGCAAGCCCCGAACATGGCCGGTGAACGGTTCATTGCATCTGGCCGCTTCATGAAGATCCGCGAAGTGGCTGACATCCTGCGCGCGCACTTGGGGGTGCAGGCGGGTGAGCAGGCCAGCAAGGTCACCACCCGCAACGTGCCCGACTGGGTGGTGCGCTTGGGTGCGCTGTTCAACCCGCTGGCCAAAGCCGTGGTCGGTGAACTGGGCTCGGTGCGCAACCAGTCTCCCGAGCACGCCAAGACGGTGTTGGGCTGGGCCACGCGGCCGGTGGAGCAAAGCATTGTCGACACCGCGCGCAGCCTGCTGGACCTGGGGCTGATCAAACGCTGACCCGCCAACCCGAGCCCGGCGCCATGACCCAACCCTTGCCCACCCAAGCCCGCATCGTCATCGTCGGTGGCGGCATTGCCGGCTGCTCCACCGCGTACCACCTGGCGCTGGCCGGCGAGCGCGACGTGCTGTTGCTCGAACAAGGCCGGCTGACCTGCGGCACCACCTGGCATGCCGCCGGCCTGGTGGGCCAGATGCGGCCCAACCGCAACATGACGCGCATGAGCCAGTACGGCATTGAGCTGTACAGCACGCTGGAAGCCGAGACCGGCTTGGCCACCGGTTGGAAGCAGTGCGGCAGCGTCAACGTGGCGGCCACGGCCGAGCGCTGGCAGGTGCTGAAAAAGCAAGCGGCCTTGGCGCGCAGCTTTGGTGTGGAGGTGCAACTGATCACGCCGCAGGAGGCCGGTGACCTTTACCCCGTGATGCGCACCGACGACCTGCATGGCGCCATCTGGATCCCCGGCGACGGCAAGGCCAACCCGGCCGACCTGTGCATGAGCCTGGCCAAAGGTGCGCGCAACCGCGGCGTCAAGGTGGTTGAACAGCTGGAAGTCACGGGCGTGCTCACCGATCAGGGCCGCGTCACGGGCGTGCGCACCGCGCAAGGTGATGTTCGCTGCGACGTGCTGATCAACTGCGCCGGCCAGTGGGCGCGCCAGTTCGGGTTGTTGGCCGGCGTCAACGTGCCGCTCTACCCGGCCGAACACTTCTACATCGTCACCGACAAGATCGAAGGTGTGCACCCCATGCTGCCGGTGATGCGCGACCCCGACGGCTTCATCTACTACAAGGAAGAAGTGGGCGGCCTGTTGATGGGCGGCTTCGAGCCGGTGGCCAAGCCCTGGCGCATCGAGCCCATCCCCAGCACCTTTCAGTTTCAGCTGCTGGATGAAGACTGGGACCAGTTTGAGCCGCTGATGAAAAACGCGATCCACCGCACGCCGTGCCTGGAAACTGCGCCGGTGAAGATGCTGCTCAACGGGCCCGAGAGTTTCACGCCCGATGGCAACTTCATCCTTGGCGAGGCACCTGAACTTCGCGGTTACTTCGTCTGCGCCGGTTTCAACAGCGCGGGCATTGCCAACAGCGGCGGTGCGGGCAAGTTGATGGCCGACTGGGTGATGGGCGGCCAAGCGCCCAGCGACCTGTGGGACGTGGACATCCGCCGCTTTGCGCCCTTCACCGGCAACCGCAAGGCGCTGGCCGAACGCACCGGCGAAACGCTGGGCCTGCACTACGCCATGCGCTGGCCGCGTCAAGAATTGCAGACCGGCCGCCCGCTGCGCACCAGCCCGCTGTACGACCTGCTGGCCGCGCCAGGCGCCGAGTTCGGCAGCAAAAACGGCTGGGAGCGTGCCAATTACTTTCGCCCGCCCCATACGCCGCGCCCGGCCCACAGCCTGGGCAGCCCCGCTTGGCTGCCCTGGATGGTTCAAGAGCAGCGAGCCACCCGCGAAGCCGTGGCCTTGTATGACCAGACCAGCTTTGGCAAGCTGCTGCTGCAAGGCCGCGACGCGCTGGCGGTGCTGCAGCGGCTGTGCGCCAACCAGATGGACGTGCCCCCCGGACGTTTGGTCTACACCCCGCTGCTCAATCAACGCGGCGGCTTCGAGAGCGACCTGACGGTGATGCGCTTGGCGCCCGAGCGCCAGAGCGACCGCTTCTTGCTCATCACCGGCTCGGCGCAGCCGGTGCGCGACGCCGACTGGATCAACCGCCACATTGGCGAGCATGAGCATGTGGTGCTCACCGACGTCAGTGCGTTGTGGAGCGTGCTCTCGGTGATGGGCCCGTTGTCGCGCCAACTGCTGTCGCGCGTCAGCCCCGATGACCTGTCGCCCGAGGGCCTGAAGTTTGCGCACACCCGCGAAATCGACCTGGGCCACGCGCGGGTGCGCGCGGCCCGCATGTCTTACGTGGGCGGCCCCGGTTATGAGCTTTATGTGCCGGTGGAAATGACCCGGCATGTCTTCCTGGCGCTGCAGGAAGCAGGCGCCGACCTGAGCCTGAAAAGTGCTGGCTACTACGCACTGGACGCGCTGCGCATCGAAGCCGGCCGTCGCGCCTGGGGCCACGAGCTGGGCCCCGATGAGACGCCGTTTGAAGCGGGCCTGACCTTTGCCGTCAAGCTGGACAAGGCCACGCCTTTCACGGGTCAGGCCGCGCTTTTGCAAGCCCAGCATCTGCCCTTGAAAAAGAAGCTGCTGACCTTTGTTTTCCAGGACTCGGCCGTTTACGCCTGGGGCGGCGAAGCCATCGTGCTGGACGGTCAGGCGGTGGGCGAACTCAGTTCGGTGGGCTACAGCCCCAAGGCCGGCGCCTGCGTCGGCTTGGGCTACGTGCGCGGCGCGGCTGCGCAGCAGGTGCATGGGGGCACGCTCGTCAGCATCGACCTGTGGGGCCAGCCGGTGGCTGCGCGGGCCTTTGACCGCTGGGCCAACTAAACCGCTGGCCCACCTAAACTGGACGACATGAACACAAGCAACCAGACGGTGGCCTTCATCGGCGGCGGCAACATGGCTTCGGCCTTGATCGGTGGCCTGCTGCGCTCGGGCACCGCGCCCGCGCAGCTGGTGGTGGTGGAGCCCTTGGAGGCCCAGCGCGACAGGTTGGCGCAAGCGTTTGGCGTCACAGCCCAGGCAGCGGCCGATGACCGGCTGGCGCAGGCGGGCCTGGTCGTCTGGGCCGTCAAACCGCAGCTCTTTGCCCAAGCGGCTGTGCCGTGCACGCCGCATGTGGCCGGCGCTTTGCAGGTCAGTGTGATGGCCGGCATTCGCAGCGACGCGCTGGTGCAAGCCAGCGGCACACAGCGCGTGGTGCGTGCCATGCCCAACACGCCGGCCCTCATCGGCCAAGGCATTGCGGGTCTGTTTGCCCGACCCGCGGTGGATGTAGCCGCACGAGCGCAGGTGGAACGCTTGTTTGCACCGACGGGCGAGTCGCTGTGGGTGGAGAGCGAAGACGATCTGGACGCCGTCACCGCGCTGTCGGGCTCGGGCCCAGCCTACGTCTTCTACTTCCTGGAGGCCATGATGCAGGCGGCCACCGAGATGGGCTTGAGCGAAGCCCAGGGCCGCCAGCTGGCGCAAAGCACCTTTGCCGGCGCCGCCGCTTTGGCGCAGCAAAGCCCGCTGTCACCCACCACGTTGCGAGAGCAAGTGACGTCCAAAGGCGGCACCACCTTTGCGGCCATCACGTCTTTGGACAACAGTGGCGTGAAGGCGGCGTTTGTCAAAGCGCTGCATGCGGCGCGTGACCGGGCCACGGAGCTTGGCAAGGTTTAGGGCTGGCGCTGTTCCCGGGTCCAGGCGCTCAAGCCTGTTTTGTCAGGCTCAGCGCAGGGCCAGGTCGACCGCAACACCGACAAAAACCGCAAAACCCAGCCAGTGGTTGAGTCGGAACGCCTTGAAGCAGCCTTCGCGGCTGCGCTTGCGAATCAAGGAGTAGTGCCAGGCCGCCTGTGCCGCTGCCACCAGCACGCCCAGCAAGAACCACGGCCCCAGCCCCAGAGCCCGCCCCAGCAGCGCCCACGACAGCAGGTAGATGCCGTAAAAAGCCATCACGGCCGTCACGTCCCAGCGGCCCAGCGTGATGGCGCTGGTTTTCATGCCAATGCGCAGGTCGTCGTCACGGTCGACCATGGCGTACTCGGTGTCGTAGGCCAGCACCCAGAACAGGTTGCCCAGCAGCAGCAGCCAGGCGTGCGGCGGCACCGCGGCGTTGATGGCGGCCAGGCTCCACTCTTGCCCACCCTGGGCTGCCGCAAAGGCCATCGGGATGCCAAAGCTGAAGGCCACACCCAGCACCGCTTGTGGCATGTTCAGCACGCGCTTGGCGTAGGGATAGACCAGCGTCACGGCCAGCGCCACAAAGCTCAGCAGGATGGCCGGTGCACTGGTCGTCAGCACCAGACCAAAGGCCACCAGCGCCAGCGCCGCGCCCAGCAGCAGCGCCTCTTGGGTGGACACCGCGCCGCGGGTCACCGGGCGCTGCGCGGTGCGCTTGACGTGCTTGTCGAAGTCCTTGTCGGCCACGTCGTTGACACAACAGCCGGCGCTGCGCATCAACACTGTGCCGGCGGTGAAGACGATCAGCAGGTGCCAGCCGGGGAAGCCGTCGGCCGCGATCCACAGCGCGCTGAGCGTGGGCCACAGCAGCAGCAGCCAGCCAGCGGGGCGGTTCCAGCGGATCAGGTCGAGGTAAAGGGCCAGGCGGCTGGGTGGGTTGGCGGGTTCGCTCACGGGTTGGATTATCGACATCACGCGTTGGTGACTGGTGTTTTGGCGGGTGTTCAGGCCCAGCCTCAGGCCGGACCGGCCAGCGTCTTGATCGCGTCGCGCCAATGCGCCACGCCCACACCTTGCAGTCGCTGGTTGCCGGGCGCACCGCAAATCAGCAGCGGCTCACCCTGCCGCGCTGCCGCAGCATGGCGCTGCCAGGTGTGCAGGCTGTTCAGCCACGCAACCTGAAAGGTGGCGCCGGACTTCATTTCCACGGGCCACAGCGTGCCCGCGCGTTCGATCAACAAGTCGACCTCGTTACCGATGTTGTCGCGCCAGAAATAGGGCGTGCCGGCTGCGCCGCTGTGGCGCAGGTGCTTGCCGTATTCGGCGATGCACAGGTTCTCGAACAGTGCGCCGCGCATCGGGTGCACGTTTAGGGTGGCCGCGTCGGTGATGCCCAGCAGCCAGGCCGCCAGTCCCGTGTCGTGGAAGTAGAGCTTGGGGGTCTTGACCAGGCGCTTGCCAAAATTGGTGTGATAAGGGGCCAGACGGAAAGCCACGTAGGTGGCCTCCAGAATGCCCAGCCAATCCCGCGCCGTTGTTTGCGCCACCCCCAGGTCATTGGCCACGGCGTTCAGGTTCAGCAGCTGCCCGCAGCGCGCCGCCATCATGCGCATGAAGCGTTGGAACTGCAGCAGGTCACCGATGCGGCTGAGCTGGCGCACATCGCGTTCCAGATAGCTGGCCACGTAGCTGGCGTGCCAGTCAGCCGGCGCCACGTCGGTGCTGTGGATGGCGGGGTAGGTGCCGCGCAGCAGCAGCTCATCCAGCGTGAGCGTGTCGAACACCGCTGCGCCTTCGTTGTACGACAGCGGCAGCAATTCAAGAAACCCGGCGCGGCCGGCCAGGCTTTGGCCAACGGCCGCAGACAGCAACAGGTTCTGCGAGCCCGTGACCACATAGCGCCCGGGTCGGCGGTCGGCGTCAACGGCGGTTTGCAGGTAGGACAGCAGCTCGGGCACACGCTGCGCTTCGTCCAGTATCAAGCCCGAGTTGCTGGCGCTGGCGTGCGCGGACAGAAAGCCACGCGGGTCAGCAGCCACGCGCTGGCGCACGTCAGGGTCTTCAAGCGACACATAGGCGTGGCCAGGCAGGGTAGCCCGCGCCAAGGTGGTCTTGCCCGACTGCCTGGGGCCTGTCACCACCAGCACGGGGAAGCCGCGCGCCAGGCGCAGCAGGCGTTGGGCAGCGGTGCGTTGAAACATAAATTTGCTACTTCAGCTTCTGAAACTGAAATTGTAAATCAAGCGCGAGGCCGAGCCGCTTCGTAGGGTTTGCAGGTCTTGGCGCCGCTTGAAGCGGTGCCATTCCAGGGGGTCGGCCTACCCGCAGACCTGGAGCTGGGATATCTTCACAAGCTCTCAGCCTTCCAACTGCTTCTGAAACACCAGCCCCGCGTGTTCCCGCAGCGCATGGAATTTGATCTTGGGCCAGTTCTCCTGCATGGCACGCAGCTCACCGGCGTATTCCAGCAGCACCGTGGGCGCGTCCACCGCATCCAGCGCCACCCGGTGGGCGTTGCCGTCGATGAAGCGTTGCAGCTCCTTGGCGCTGGCGGCCGGGCCTTCGGGCAGTTCGCAGGTGACCCAGCGCGCCACGTTGTAGCGCGCCGGCATGATGCGGGCCTTGCAGCTGTACTCGTGCTCCAGCCGGTGCGCCACCACTTCAAACTGCAGCTGGCCCACGGCGCCCAGCAGCAGCACGGTGCCGGCCACCGGGCGAAAGACCTGGATCGCGCCTTCTTCGCCCAGCTGCGTCAAACCGGCGCGCAGTTGTTTGGTTTTCAGCGGGTCGGCCACTTCGACGCTGCGAAACATCTCGGGCGCAAAAAAGGGCAATCCGGTGAACTGCAGGCTTTCGCCTTCGGTGATGGTGTCGCCCAGCTGCAGCACGCCATGGTTGGGGATGCCGATGATGTCGCCGGCAAAGGCCTCTTCCAGCAGCTCGCGGCGCTGGCTCATGAAGGTGACCACCGTGTTGGGCCGCAGCTCTTTGCCGCTGCGCACCACCTTCAGGCGCATGCCGCGCTCAAAACGGCCGCTGGCCACGCGCAGAAAGGCAATGCGGTCGCGGTGCGCCGGGTCCATGTTGGCCTGGATCTTGAACACCACGCCGGTGAACTTGGGCTCGTCGGGTTGCACCGTGCGCTGCATCGACGTGCGTTGACCGGGCGGCGGGGCCAGGTCAACCAGCGCGTCAAGCACCTCGCGCACGCCAAAGTTGTTGACCGCGCTGCCAAAGAACATGGGCGTCTGGCGACCGGCCAGAAAGTCGGCCTTGTTGAAGGGGGGTGCGGCGTCGGTGAGCAGCTCGATCTCACCTTGGGCCTGCTCGTACTGCATGCCAAAACGTTCGGCGTAGGCCGGGTTGTGCAGGCCGGCCAGGATCTCGTCTTGCGCGCCTTTTCTGTCTTCGCCAGGGCTGAACACACGCATCTGCTCTTCGCGCAGGTCCATCACGCCATGAAACGCCTTGCCCATGCCCACCGGCCAGGTGAAGGGCACCACCTCCATGCCCAGTTCGCGCTCGATCTCGTCCATCAGAACCAGTGGGTCTTTCACCTCGCGGTCCATCTTGTTGACGAAGGTCAGGATCGGTGTGTTGCGGGCGCGGCAAACCTGCAACAGGCGGCGGGTTTGCGGCTCCACGCCGTTGGCCGCGTCAATCACCATCAGCGCGGCGTCCACGGCCGTCAACACGCGGTAGGTGTCTTCGCTGAAGTCCTGGTGGCCGGGGGTGTCCAGCAGGTTGATGACGCAGTCGCGGTACTCCATCTGCATCACGCTGCTAGCCACCGAAATGCCGCGCTGCTTTTCAATCTCCATCCAGTCGCTGGTGGCGTGGCGCGTGGCCTTGCGTGCTTTGACGCTGCCGGCAATCTGAATCGCGCCGCTGAACAGCAGCAGTTTTTCCGTCAGCGTGGTCTTGCCGGCATCGGGGTGGGAAATGATGGCAAAGGTGCGGCGGCGGCGCACTTCGGGGGTGATGCGGGCAGAAGCGACAGTAGACATGGTGCAGCCAAGGAACAATCGCGGATTATCGCCGCCGCTGTGCTGATCACGCGCTGTCGATCACGCTGTGCTGATCACTCTCTGCAAACGAACCGGCCAGCCGCTGGCCTGCACGCCGCTGCGCATGGCCGCGGCCCAGGCACGGTGGCGCAGCCCGCTCAGGACAGCCGCTTCACGCCCTGCAGCGGGCAGGCGTAGATGGCGTTGCGCAGCGCGGCAATCGCCTCATAGCGCGGAAAGCTGCGCCGCCAGGCCAGCACCACCCGGCGGGTGGGTGCTGGGGCGCTGAACTTGATGTACTTGATGTGCGGCTGGCTTTCAGCCGGCACGCTGAGCTGTGGCACCACCGTGACGCCCATGCCCGAGGCCACCATGTACTTGATGGTCTCCAGCGAGCTGCCTTCGAAGCTTTTGCGTATGCCCTCAAAGCCCTGGGCGGACGGGCTGGCAAAACGTGCGTACTCGGGGCAGACCTCCAGCACGTGGTCGCGAAAGCAGTGGCCGGTGCCCAGCAGCAGCATGGTCTCGGCCTTTAGTTCTTCGGCCGAGAGCGTCTTGCGTTTGGCCAGCGGGTGCTTGGCGGGCACCGCGGCGACAAAGGGTTCGTCGTACAGCGGCGCCATGGCCAGGCCGGTGTCGGGAAAGGGCTCGGCCAGGATGGCGCAGTCCAGTTCGCCCAGGCGCAGCATGTCCAGCAGCTTGGCGGTGAAGTTTTCTTGCAGCATCAGCGGCATCTGCGGCACCCGCGTGATGGCTTGCCGCACCAGGTCGGGCAGCAGGTAGGGGCCGATGGTGTAGATCACCCCCAGTCGCAGCGGCCCCGACAGCGGGTCCTTGCCCAGCTTGGCCATCTCTTTGAGCGCGGCGGCTTGTTCAATGACCTGCTGCGCCTGGCGCACGATCTGTTCGCCCAGCGGCGTCACGCTGACCTCAACTGCGCCGCGCTCAAAGAGCTTGACGTCCAGTTCTTTTTCCAGTTTCTTCACCGCCACCGACAGCGTGGGCTGCGAAACGAAGCAGGCCTCGGCGGCGCGGCCAAAGTGTTTTTCACGCGCCACGGCCACGATGTATTTGAGCTCGGTCAGGGTCATGGGTGGATTGTGGCCAATTGCAGAGCAGCGCTGGGCAACCTTGTCATCTGCCTTGCACCACCCGTGTGCCGCCCTGCTGCTGGAGTCCGAAAGGCTGACTCAGGCCTTCATGAACTCGGCCTTGCTGCCCAGCCAACGGTCCACCTGCGCCTGAGCTGCAGCGGGGGCTTCGGCCAGCAGGCGCGGGGCTACTTCACGAGCCCGTTGCAACAAGGCACCGTCGAGCGCCAGGTCGGCAAAGCGCAGCAGCGCATCACCACTTTGACGCGCGCCCATGAATTCGCCGGGGCCGCGGATGTCCAGGTCGCGCCGGGCAATTTCAAAGCCGTCGTTGGTTTCAGCCATGGCCTGCAAGCGGGCCTTGCCGGTGGGTGACAACGGGCCGGTGAAAAGCAGCACGCAGACGCTGGCCACCGCGCCGCGGCCGACGCGGCCGCGCAACTGGTGCAACTGGGCCAGGCCAAAACGTTCGGCGTGTTCAATCACCATCAGGCTGGCGTTGGGCACGTCCACGCCGACCTCGATCACGGTGGTGGCCACCAAGAGCTTCATCTCACCACCGGTGAAAAGCGCCATCACGGCGGCCTTTTCAGCCGACTTCATGCGCCCGTGCAGCAAGCCCGCCAGCACCCCAGGCAGTGCGGCGCTCAGCTCGGCGTGGGTGGCGGTGGCGTTTTGCAGGTCGATGTGTTCACTCTCCTCGACCAGCGGGCAGACCCAGTAGACCTGCCGCCCTTGCAGGACTTCGCCGCGGATGCGCTCGATCACCGCGTCGCGTTTGCCGTCGGCAAAAACCTTGGTCACGATGGGTGTGCGGCCAGGCGGCAGCTCGTCAATGGTGCTGACGTCCAGATCGGCGAAGTAGCTCATGGCCAGGGTGCGCGGGATCGGCGTGGCGCTCATCATCAGCAGGTGCGGCTCCAGGCGTTGCGCCAACAACTTGTCGCGCAAAGCCAGCCGCTGGGCCACGCCAAAGCGGTGCTGTTCGTCCACCACCGCCAGCCCCAGCCGCGCAAACACCACGTCGCGCTGAATGACAGCGTGGGTGCCCACCACCAGCATCGCTTCGCCCGAGGCCACCTGCGCCAGCATCGCGGCGCGCCCTTTGCCCTTGCGGCTGCCGGTCAGCCAGGCCACCTTGATGCCCAAGGGCTGCAGCCAATGCACCAGCTTGCGAAAGTGCTGCTCGGCCAGAATTTCAGTGGGCGCCATCAGCGCGCACTGCCAGCCGGCGTGCATGGCCACGGTGGCAGCCAAGGCGGCCACCACCGTCTTGCCCGAGCCCACGTCGCCTTGCAGCAAGCGGTGCATGGGTTGCGGGCGCGCCAGGTCGGCGTGGATCTCTTGCACCACACGCTGCTGCGCGGGTGTCAAGGCAAAAGGCAAGGCTTGCAGCAGCTGTGCCGACAGACCGCCCGGTGAAACCCGAAGGGCGGGCGCGGCCAGCAAGGCGCGCGCGGCCTGGGCCTGGGCTTGAGCCAGTTGCTGGGCCAGCAACTCATCGAACTTCAGGCGCTGCCAGGCCGGGTGGCTGTGGTCTTGCAGCATGTGCAGGTCAACCTCAGGGCCGGGGTGGTGCAGCAGGTTGACCGCCTGGCTCAGCGCGGGCAGACCGGCGGGCACCATGCCGGGTGGCAGCAGTTCACCCAGCGGTGCGCGCGCCAACGCCGATGTCACGGCTTTGCGCAGGTAAGCCTGCGGCAGCTGGGCGCTGGTGGGATAAACCGGCGTCAGCGCGCTGGGCAGCGGCGTGTCAGCACTGACCGCGCGAAACTCGGGGTGCACCATCTCACGCCCGGTGAAGCCCACGCGCACTTCACCCCGCACGCGCACCAGGTTGCCCTCGGCCAGGGTCTTCTGGTTGCTGGGGTAGAAGTTCAGCAGGCGCAGCAGCAGTTCACTGCCACTGCCATCGGCCAGGCGCACCAGCAGCTGGCGGCGCGAGCGAACTTCCACCCGGCACTCTTGAACCGTGCCTTGCACCTGGGCGTTGTCGCCGTCGCGCAGATGGCTGATCGGTACCAGCCGTGTCTCATCCACATGGCGCAGCGGCAGGTGCAGCGCCAGGTCGATGTCGCGCACCAGCCCCAGCTTGCGCATCGCGCGCGCTGGCGCCGACAACTTGTCGCCTGGGGTCTTGGCCGCAGGCGCTGGCGCTTCTAGGGTGGGCATGGAACAATTTTGACCTTCTCTTTGTGCAGGCTGCCCGTTGGCCTGAAAACATGCCCCCCGAACACACGCTGAGCGACTTTGACTTTGCGCTGCCTGCTGAACTGATCGCCCAACACCCCGCCGCTGAGCGCAGCTCATCACGCTTGCTGGACGGCACCGGCCGCCTGCCCGTGGACCGCATCTTTCGCGAACTGCCTTCTTTGCTGCAACACGGGGACCTGCTGGTCTTCAACGACACGCGCGTCATCAAGGCTCGCTTGATGGGCGAAAAGCCCACCGGCGGTGCGATCGAAGCCTTGATCGAACGGGTGCTGCCCAACTTTGAGGTGTGGGCCCACCTGCGCGCCAGCAAGTCGCCCAAGGCGGGCAGTCTGGTGCGTTTTGGTGACGCCTTCGACGCCCAGGTGCTGGGCCGCACCGGGCCCGAAGATTCGCTGTTTCACCTGCGCTTTCCACAAGACCCCTTGGTGCTGCTGGAACGCCACGGCCACGTGCCGCTGCCGCCCTACATCGAGCACAGCGACAGCGCCGAAGATGCGGCCCGCTACCAAACGGTGTTTGCTGCACGCCCTGGCGCGGTGGCCGCGCCGACGGCGGCATTGCACTTCGACCAGGCCTTGCTCGACGCGCTGGAAAGCCGTGGCGTGCAACGCGCGGCCGTGACCCTGCATGTGGGTGCGGGCACGTTTCAGCCGGTTCGTGCAGAACGTTTGTCTGAGCACCGCATGCACAGCGAGTGGTTTGAAGTCAGCGCAGCCACCGTGGCCGCGATCCATGCCACCCAAGCACGTGGCGGCCGTGTCTTGGCGGTGGGCACCACCACGCTGCGGGCGCTGGAGTCGGCAGCAGTTCGCCAACCCATAGGGCAAGGCCTGGCGCCGTGGGTTGGCGAGACCGACATCTTCATCACCCCAGGTTTTGACTTTCGGGTGGTCGACCGTCTGGTCACCAACTTCCACCTGCCCAAGAGCACCTTGATGATGCTGGTGAGCGCCTTTGCGGGTTACGAACACATCATGGCGCTGTACCGCCACGCGGTGGAATCGCGCTACCGTTTCTTTAGTTATGGCGACGCCATGCTGTTGGACCGGCTGCGCTGAAACATCCGCCGCCGCTGGATGCCGTCTCGATGCCGTCTTGGTGTCGGGTTGATGCTGGCTTGATGCCGGCTTGACGCCTGTTCGATGTTCGGTGGGCGCTGGCGCTCTGCGGCCCTTGTTCATGCGCGGCGACAATGCCGCCCATGCTGCAATTTGACCTGCTCAAGACCGAAGGCCATGCCCGCTGCGGTCGCCTGACACTGAACCACGGCGTGGTGGAAACACCGGTTTTCATGCCGGTGGGCACCTACGGCACCGTCAAGGGCGTGATGCCACGATCGCTGGAAGAAATGGGCGCCCAGATCATCCTGGGCAACACCTTCCACCTGTGGATGCGCCCGGGCCTGCAGGTGGTGAAAAAATTTGGGGGCTTGCACCGCTTTGAAGGCTGGCAGCGGCCGATGCTGACCGACAGCGGCGGCTTTCAGGTGTGGAGCCTGGGCGACATGCGCAAGATCAGTGAAGAAGGCGTGCGCTTTGCGTCGCCCGTCAATGGCGACAAACTCTTCCTGACGCCCGAAGTGAGCATGCAGATTCAAACGGTGCTGAACAGCGACATCGTGATGCAATTTGACGAGTGCACACCTTACGACGTCAAAGGCCACATCACCACCGAAGCCGAAGCCCGCCAGTCGATGGAGCTGAGCCTGCGCTGGGCCGCGCGCAGCAGGGCCGAATTTGCGCGGCTGCAAAACCCCAATGCCTTGTTTGGCATCGTGCAGGGCGGCATGTTCGAAAACCTGCGTGAAGCGTCGCTGCAGGCCTTGGTGGAACAAGACTTCCCGGGCTACGCGGTGGGTGGTGTCAGCGTGGGCGAGCCCAAGGACGAGATGCTGCGCATCATGGCCCACACGCCGCACCGCTTGCCTTCGAACAAGCCGCGCTATCTGATGGGCGTTGGCACGCCCGAAGACCTGGTGGAAGGTGTGGCCCAGGGCGTGGACATGTTTGATTGCGTGATGCCCACCCGCAACGCACGCAACGGCCACCTTTTCACGCGCTTTGGCGACCTGAAGATCCGCAATGCACGGCACAAGGAAGATGACCGGCCGCTGGACGAAACCTGCAGCTGCCATACCTGCGCGTCGGGCTTTTCACGGGCCTACCTGCACCACCTGGACCGCTGCGGCGAAATGCTGGGGCCGATGCTGGCCAGCATCCACAACCTGCACTACTACGTGAACCTGATGCGTGAGGTACGGCAGGCTTTGGACGAAGGGCGGTTCGAAGCTTTCCGGGCGCAGTTCAAGGTGGATCGGGCGCGAGGGGTTTGACGGGGTTTGATGGGGATTGACCGCTGGATGCCGGCGGTGGTGGCGGCAAAGGCGGGTGGGGGCAGGCTGGGGCGCTTCACTGGGGCGGTCGCCGCTTCGCTGCCCCCAGTCGCGACGAGCGCAGGCAGCACGGCCAGCTGCTCAAGACCCCTGAGATTTCTCCAACAGACTCTTGGCGCCATCAAACTGCGCCAAGACTTCAGCCAAGAACGGCATCACCGGCTGCAATTCACCAAACAAGGTGTGCGGTGGGTTGGCCACAAAGATGCTGCTGCCCATCATGCCAAAGCCGCGTTCGTCCGCTTGCGCCACTGTCAAACGCGCATGCAACCAGCCCTTCTTGGCGCTGGCGTCGGCGGTGGCTTTCAGGCGTTGCGGCAGCTGGGCGGCCTCGACCAAGCCCACCTGAGGCAGCCAGACGATGACCACACCCTCGGCAAAACGCTCCAGCGACTCGCGCAGCGCGGCCAGGGTTCGCGTGTAGTCGGTCTTGATTTCGTAACTGGGGTCGATCAGCACCACGCCGCGCTTGGTGGTGGGCGGCAAGTGGGTCTTCAGGGCCGCAAAACCATCGGTCAGCTTGGCTTCGGCGCCGGGCACGTCGCCCAGGTAGGACGACAGGATCTTGTAGTCGG
>JAYVSX010000340.1:0-15702 GCA_043774975.1 Rubrivivax sp. | reverse complement strand
TGATCTTGCAGCAGACCCCGGCTGATCCAGCCGGACACCGCCACGCCCAAGGCCATGACCAGGATGAAGATGAGGTTGAATTTGGCGAGCAGCTTCATCGTGGGGACTCCTGATCCAAGTTCGTGGGTCTAGCGGGCGATCGTACCGGTACGCACTTGTTTGAGGACGACATCCCACTCAGGATGCTGAGCCAGATGGCGGGTCACCGCATCGCGAAAAGTCCGGTCGTTCAACAGTTCGGCAAAGCGAATGGGGAAGTCGCGTCGAATCGCAGTCTCGGCCACCAGCCACGGCTGCAAAGCAGCGTATGTCAAAACCGCACGCGGCCGCAAGCTGGGCGCCGGGCCCTTGATCTTGGGGGCCATGGGCGGCAGCGTTTCGCGAAACGCCCTGGGCATTTGTTGGATCCACGCCGAGGGTGGGCGCGCGGTGATCTGGGGCGCGGTGGCGCCCGCCAACACGGCGGTATCACCCCCCTTCAGCGTGGCGGCAGCACCTTGGCGGCGCGCCGTAAAAGGCCCGCCCCCGGTTTCAGCAAAGAGCACCGACTGGCCTTCGTCCACGTGACTGACCAGCACACCGGCAAAAGGTGCCACCTCAAACTGCGCCCCGGCCTGGCCCGCAGCCAGCTTGGTCTGGCTTTGCTTGGCCCAGCCTTGCAACAGGTAAAACAAGGGCACACGGTTCGCCACCGGCCCTGGCTGCAGCACCACGCGCGTGGCCGGTCCCAGGTCGAGCAAAGTACCGTCGGGCCACTCCAGACGCAGCAAGGCGGTTGAAGCTTCTGTCTCGATCAGCGTGCCAGCGCCCAAACGCGCACCGGTTGCAGCCGCCAGCGCCCGGGGGCCGGCAATCACGGTCGCGCTACCTTCCAGCAAAGTCAGTAGCGCGGCGGGTTCAGCGGCTTGCGCGGTTGCCAGTGGCAAGGTCGGCAATGCCAGCAGCGCCATCATGCAGGCCCGCCTTGCAGCGAAAACCGTGAGCCCTGGCTCTTCAGCTAGCGGACGGAGGTGGTCGGTGATCATCTTCGTGAGTTGTTCGGCGCTGGTCTTAGATGGTAGCCCTGGCAGAGAACCTTGGCCTGCGGATCAGCAAGAATGCGCCCCTCACTCACGCAGGTCCACGTCAGCCCAGATGCACGCTTCAAACGCCCACGCCGCTTTCCAGGACCTGACGCTGCTGGAGCGCGGCTGGTTGTCGTCCAACAACATCGTTCTGCATGGCGACGGCGGCGGTGCCGTGCTGATCGACAGCAGCCACTGCCTGCACGCCCAACAGACGGTGGCCCTGGTTCAACACGCTTTGGGCTCGGAGCCGCTGGCCCGCTTGGTCAACACCCACCTGCACTCCGACCATTGCGGCGGCAACGCGGCGATTCAACAGCACTGGGCTTGTCGCGTCAGCGTGCCGCTTGGCCAGTTTGAAGCCGCCCGCCACTGGCGCGAAGACGACCTGAGCTTTTTGGCCACCGGCCAGCAGTGCAAGCGCTTTGTGCCGGACGACAGCATCCAGCCCGGTGACGTGATCGAGGCGGGCCGACGTGCTTGGCAGGTGTTGGCATCCCCTGGCCACGACCCGCACTCCTTGATCCTGTTCGACCCCACCCATGGTGTGCTGATCAGTGCCGATGCGCTGTGGGAAAACGGCTTTGGCGTGGCCTTTCCAGAGTTGGATGGTGATGATGCCTTCAGCGGCGTGGCGCAAACCCTGGACCTCATCGAATCCCTGGATGTCCAGTGGTGCATCCCAGGCCATGGCGCCGCCTTTTCCGATCTGGCAGGCGCGCTGGCGCGGGCCCGGCAAAGGCTGGCCGGCTTTGTTGCCGACCCGCAACGCCATGCGCGGCATGCCGCCCGGTTGCTGGTCAAGTACCACCTGATGGAGGTGCAGCGGGAATCCCTGCCAACGTTTGCAGCGTGGCTCGAAGGCTCGCCTTACTTCAATGCCAGCTGGCACCTCTTGGACCGCCCACTGGGCAGCCTGGCGGCCTTTGGCCTGAGCACCGCCAAAGACCTGGTCGGCAGCGGCGCGCTGCGTCAGGACGCAGGTGACTTGCTGGATGCGCCTTGACATCGCCCCAGGGCCTGGTGCGCGCATCCAACAGAAAAGGCCAAACGCAGCAGCAGCGAACGCGGGATGCGGAAACCCGCAGCCGGCCTCCGCCGCCAAGCGTTCGGCCCCCGCTCAGCGCTTTGCCGACACCGGCGCCGCGGCCAGCGGCTGCCCACCCGGTCCGCCCTTGAAGCTCAGCGGGCTAACGGCCGCCTGCTGGCCCACGCCCAACTTGCTCCAGTCGCACACGCCGCCTGGGAACAGCGCCTGCAGCCGGCCGAACTGCGCCACGCTCAGCACCGCCGGCGCGTAGTCCGTCTGCATCAGCGGCTTGAGCTGGCACTTCAGCACGTCCTCAGCCACTGGGCCGCCAGCCACCTGGCGTGGCGACAGCGAAGGCTTGAGGTAGACGTTGGCGTTGCACAGGGCTTGATCAAAAACGCGGGTGGTCTGCGCCACCTCTTCTGGCATCAGGCAAAAGTCGCGCGTGTCGCGGGCGCCGGAAACCGGCCGCGCGGTGCGCACTTTCTGCTCGAGCGAGGCCGTGCCGGTGTCGGCCACCAGGGTTGTCAGCCACTGGTCCATCGCCAGAAAGGCGTCCAGCCCCAGCGTGCCCGGCGCAGCCAGACCGGTGCGCGCAAAACGCCACAGCGCCTGGTTGTTGGCATTGCCCGCAGCCGTGGTGATGCGCTCGCGCACCGCAAAGCTGTACCACTGGTGGTGGATCGGGATGGAGCTGGGCGCCAGCGACGGCGGCAGGTTGGCCGCCAGGTTGGATTCGTCCCAGCCACGCAGGTCGATGATGGCGGTTTTGGACAGCTGCTTGCCGCTGGCCACGATGCCGGCCCGGTAGGCAATGTCCAGCGCCTCGGCGTCGGCCGTGGTGCGTTGCGCACGTGGCGTGGAATCGCGGTCGATGCCGCCGACCAGTTCATTCAAGGTCACGAATTCATCGGCCGTGATCGTCCCCGAGACAAACGCTTTCAGGCCGTACTGCACGCCAACGTTGTCGCGCGTGTCGCGCGCTGCGGGGGTGCCGGTGGCTCGGCCCCAGATCGACTCGGCCCAGGACCATGCGTTGCAGCGTGGCAGGCTGGCCGTGGCAGCGGCGTTGGCCGGGTCGTAGACGGCGCTGTTGGGCAACTCGCAATTGTTGATGGAGGTCGCCGACTGGGTGATGGCACCGGTGGTGTTGTTCGACACCAGGCGCTGCTGATAGACGCCCGCGCGGCCGTTGCTGCCAAAGGCGTTGAACCAGGCGTGACACGCGGTCTGGTCGACATGGCCGTTGATGGCGGCCTTGCGGGCGTTGATCTGGTCCTGTGTGAGGCCGGTCCACAGCGCCTGCAGACCGGGCTTCTGGTAGGCCTCGATCAACATCACGCAGTCGTTGACCTCCATCGTGGTGGTCTCGGAATCAGGGTAGGTGCAGTTGGTCACCACACCGTCCAGCAAGCCGGGGCTGATCGACGCGTTCATGTTGGAGTTGATCGAGCCGCCCGAGCAGCCAGTGCCCAGCGTGAACTTGATCGGGCCGTAGGTGTCGGTGATGTGCTCCTTCATCATCATCACGGTTTCGCTCATCAGCACGCGGTTGGAGTTGCGCGCCGAATCGGTCATGCTGTTGGTGGCCACCAGGTAGCCGCGCTTGAGTTGCTCTTCGGCGCTTGACCAGTTGGTGGCCGGGCGCACTTGCCGGCGCGGCTGGCCGGTGCTGGCGCCGAAGGTGTAGTAGACCTTGCCGTTCCACACCGACTGGGGCGCCACGGCGGTCCAGGATTGGGCTGGGTCGGTGAGCACCGCCAGGTCGTAGATGCCGCGGTTGAGAGTGCCGCGCTCGACCCGCACGATGAAGGGCACGGTGGCGCCGCTGTCGGTGGTGGTGGTGGCCAGATCGGTGGGTGTCACGCCCACTGTGTAGGGCTTGAAGCAGGCCGTGGCAGGCGCGGCGGGTTGCGCGGGCACCGTGGTGGCATTGGCGCCGATGTTCCACACCGGGTCGGGCAAACCGAAAGAGCAGCCCGTCGGGTTGGCGCCACTGACTGGCGCAACCGTGGTTCGGTAGTAGAGCTTGGTCTCGGATGCGATGTTGCAGTTGGCATCGGCCGTGCCGGCCAAGCCGCTGGCTGGCGTGGCCGGCGTGTTGCCGCTGACCACTTGAGGCGTGGGTGTGGCGCAGTAGAAGGGACCGACTTGCGGGCCCGAGATCAGCGGCCCGCTGCGCGCTGCGTTGCTGACCGTGAGCTGTGCGGCGCTGGCGTTGCTCATCTCCGCGACCAGCAGGTTGTCGCCCATCGACAGCCCGCTGACAACACCGGTGATGCGCCCGTCTGAGCGCCTGGCAAAAGCGCTGCTGACGTCGCGGGTGCCCACGCGGACGACCAGGCCACTGCCGTCGGCGCCAGCCGGCGGCACGATCTGCACCAGCACGTCACCGCCGCTGACCAGGTCGGCGCGGTTGGACAAGGTGCGGATCTGCAATGGTTCGGGATCGACACCGTCGTTCAGGCTGCAGGCCGCCAGCACGGCCAGTGTCAGGGCGCTGACGGCCCCGGCGGTGTATCGCCAGGCGGCCGCAGGATGCGGTGGCTTGGAAGGTTGGCGGCGGGTCATGTGGTGTCTCCAGTGGTTGTTGCTCGGCCGATGAGTCGGCACTTTCTGAGACTACGACGGACCGCGTTCGCTGAACACCCTGGCCCACCCTGACGATGCCGAATTCAGCAAAGGCCCGTTTGGGCTTGCCCAGCAACCATCGCCAGGTGCAAAAAGTTGGCCCGTCCCATGCAACACCAATTCAGCAGCAGCCATCTTTCGCTGAGCAGGCAGACAAAGAAAAACGGGCTGAATGCCGAAACATTCAACCCGTTGTTCTAGAACTCAGTGTTCTGGTGCGGCTGGCAGGAATCGAACCCACGACCCCTTGGTTCGTAGCCAAGTACTCTATCCAGCTGAGCTACAGCCGCACGTAGCCCACTAGTGTAGCACCAGTTCTTGGGAGGACCGCGCGGGCGCAGCCCTGCCGCTGAGAGGCAGCAAGCACTTCACAAGCACATCTGGGGGAGCGCGAGCGATGGGGTTGGAACAGTCACGATCGGTCACCCTACAAACCGCAGTTGGACGCGCCCGAGTGGGCTGCGATGGGGTGCGCTGGCAAGGCGCGACGACGCTGCGGGCTCATGCCCGCGAGGAGGAGCAACGCGGCCAGCGGGTACAAGCGGTCAACTGCGGTTTGTAGGGTCACTGGAACTCAGTCGATCGCGGCTGCCGACTGGTCACACAGCGCTGCCCGCGCATCGTCGGTTTCCCGGCGAGCCAACTGCGCCAACTGGCGCCAAGCCGCGCGCCGGGTGCGCGCCGGCAGCGTGGGTGACGCAGCCGCCTGCTCGAGCAGCACACGGGCCTTGCCCCACAGCTGACGCTCGGCAAAGCACATGCCCACGGCGGCCACCACTGCACTTTCATGGCCAAAGGCCTGGGCTGCGCTTTCGAGTCGGGGCAACCAGTCGCTGCCCATGCCGGTGCAGATCTCAACCAGGGTCAGCGCCACCGACTCGCGGTCTTCGCGGGGCAGTTCCGACAGACGTTCCCACAGCGGCCGCAGCCACTGGCGCCCGTCTTCGGGCACGCCGAGTTGGGCCGCACGCTGGGCGGCCCGGCACACCACGTGGGTGTCGCGGCGGTCGGCCGCGTCAAATTGCGACCACAGGCGGCGCAGTTGGTCGGGGTCGTGTGCGGTCTCCAAAGTGTCGGCCGCCAACGATCGAAGCAGGCTTTGCGCCACCACCGGCGAAAACGCCTGGTGATGGGCCAGCAGGCGCGCCGTGCGCAGCGACTCCATCGGCTGACGGGCCAGGCGACTGGCCTGCAAGCGAAGGCGCAAGGCCTGCGTGCGACGGGCGGCGCCGGGTGGCAAGGCGTCCAGCATTTCAAGGGCGCGGGTGCCGTCGCGGTCGTCCAAGGCCCACTCGGCGGCCAGCAAACGCGCCGCTTCATCGGCCGCGCCATGTTCCCTGTTCAGCGCGCCATGCCAGCTTTGATCGCGTCGCTTGCGGTCTTGCAGGCGGTGCAGGCTGCCGGCGGCCAGCAGATGGGCCAACTGCGTGAACCGTCGGTCTGTGGCCAGCGAGGGCGAATCCGGCTGCAGCGCCAGGGCCTGGTCGGCGGCTTTGCGGGCACGGCCGTAGCGGCCGCCGAAGTACTCGGTCAAGGCCTCTTGCAGCGCAGCCTGGGCGGCGCGCTCACGCCGCAGCGCGCGCCATTGGCCGGCTCGGCGGGGCAAGCTGACCAAGGCATTGAGGGCCTGGGCCGCCATCACAAATGCCGTGCAAGCAGCCGCCACCAAAATCACAAAAAGGTTGAGCGACAGGTCGGTGCGCCAGCCGCCCCAATAGATGCTGACCAAGCCGTCGTTGCTGCCCAGCGTGGTGGCCGCCACCACCGCGACAACAAAGAGCAGGACCAGCCAGATGACGCCGCGCATGAAGGGTTGTCGGCCGTGGCTCGACGGTCAACGGCCGGCCGCGGCCGTGGCGATGGCCGCCAGGGTGGCGTCGGGGCGTGGCACGCTGACCAGGCGGGCCTGCGATGAGACCAGCTTGATCAAGTCACTGGCCGCCGCCACACGGCGTGCGGAACGGTCGAAGTAACGGTCCAGCGCGGCCTGCGCGTCGCGCAAGTCGGTCTGCGCGGTGTCGAACTGGCGCGATAACAGGGCCAGGCGCGCATTGAGCAGCCGCAGTTTGAGGTTTTCGCGCAGGAAGAAGGCCTGTTCGGGCGCGACCAGCATGGCCTCGGGGTTGTCGATGCGCGTCACCCGCACCAGCGACTTGACCTCGTTCCACAGGTAACCGCCGACCTGGCCCCACTGTTCGGTTTGGCCGTGCAACCACGCACTGGCCGATCCGATGGCTGTGTCTTGGCTGACGGCGGTGGATGCCACAGCCCCACCCGCAGATGACGCGGAGGGCGCTGCGGGCTTGGGGGCCGCACGGCGCACCGCAGTGGACATCAAGGGCAGTTCGTCCACTTGACGTATCACTTCATCCAGGCGGATGGTCAACACCGTGATGTCGGTGACGGCGGTGCTGCGCGTGCGTGCCAGGTCTTGCGCCACAGCCCGGCGCACCCGTTCCAGGCGCGGCTGGTTGAAGCGGGCCAGACGCTCTTCGGCCTGCTTCAGGGTCAGCAACAAGGGGTCGGCGCTGCCGGTGATGGCCGACTGCTGCAGTGCCACGCGGATGGCGGCGTCGACATCGGCCAGCACGTTTTCGTCACGCGAGCGCGCCAACGACTGGATGAGTTCTTCGATCTGGGTGCGCTGCAGCGACGTTTCAGCCACCCGCGCTTCCAGCAGCGCCAGCTTGGCCGCCGTTTCCCGGCTGCTCAGCTCAGCTTGCCGGGCCAGGGTGCGCGCTTCGGTGGCTTGGCTGCCACTGTCGGTCTGGCGCTTGACCAGTTCAGCCTCTAGCCCCTTGACCCGCTGCTGGGCGCTCCAGGCCAGCACCACCGCTGCGGTGGCCAGCGCGGTCAACAGCGTGGCGCCCGCGGCAATCCAACGGCCCAAGGGGTTGGCCACCATCGGGCTGGCAACCACCGGGTTGGCCACCACTGCAGGCAGCGCGGCTGCCGGCGGGTCGGCTGGAACGGTCGCGGCGGTGGCAGGTGTATCAATCACGGAGCTTTTAATTGTAGGGTTCGAAAACGCCCATCACCTCGCGCTCATCACTTCACGCTCATCACCTCACGCCCATCACCTCAGCCCTGCCCCAGCATCAACGCCACCGCCTGTGGGTCGGGCGCCACCACGTCAACCTGGCCAAAACCGATGTCCTTGGCGGCTTGGGCAATGCGCGGGTGCGAGGCCAGCGCCGCCGACCGACCCCAATCAGCCTGCGGCGCCAGGCGCTGCAGCTGACCCACCGCTTCGCTGCTGCTGAACAGCCACCGGTGTTCAGTCGGTCGCGCCAGCGCCGCTTGCAACAGCACTTGCTCGGGCACATTCAGGCGCGGCGCCACGCGCCGGTAGGCCACCCGCATGGCCACCTCGGCGCCAGCCGCACGCAAGGTGTCGGCCAGCCAACTGCGCCCCTCTTCGCCGCGAACGATCAAGACCCGACAACCCGCCCAGCTCTTCACCCGCAACTGGCGCCACAGCGATTCGGAGTCGAACTGAGCCCCATCCAGCGCCGGTTGTTCGATCAGCACCACGCCGGCACCGCGCAGCGCAGCGGTGGTGCCAGGCCCGGTGGACGCTGCGACAAGGTGTGGTGGCCACTGCACGCCCGCAGGTCGCGCGGCAAAAAAGTGCTGTACCGCGTTAGCACTGACAAACATCACCAACGCCAGGCTGGCCAATTCACGCCAGTCAGACTGCAGCGGCGTGGTGTCGGCAACGGGTTCAATGCCCAGCAAGGGCAGCGCGCAGGCATCCACGTTCAGCGCCTGCAAGGCTTGGACCCAGGCCTGTGCCTGGGCGGCGGGGCGGGTCACGATCAGTCGCATGACGGGGCAGGCCGCCGGCCGGTTCAGGTGGTGCTCAAGGGGCACCGATGGGGCGCACCGGCGGCTTTCAAGCGGCGGGCAGGTAGTGCGCTGCGCCAGCCGCATGCAGCCGCTTCACCGCCTCAGCGCCCAACTGATGAGCCGCCGCTTCATGGGCCACGGGTGCCCTGACCTGCACGCGCAGCAAGGGGCGCAGCGGCTCGGCGGCGTCACCCAAAGCCGCGTCGAGCTGCAATTCGGCGCCGACCCAGACCGCATGCGCGGCCAAGGGCATGCTGCAACTGCCACCCAGGCCACGCGACACGGCGCGCTCGGCCAGCACCGCCAACAGGCTGGGGGTGTGGCTGGTCTGCGCCAACAACTGGCGCAGCATGGCGTTGTCTTCACGCACCTCCAGGCCCAGCGCGCCTTGGCCGGCGGCAGGCAGCATCTGCGCGGGCTCAAAGCGGGCCCGGATGCGGTCACTCAAACCCAGCCGCATCAACCCGGCAGCGGCCAGCACGATGGCGTCAAAGCCACCGTCGTCGAGCTTGCGCAGCCGGGTGTCCAGGTTGCCGCGCAAGGGCTCGATGCGTAGGTCGGGCCGCGCCGCCAAGAGCTGCACCATGCGGCGCAGGCTGCTGGTGCCGACCACCGCCCCCTGCGGCAAGGCCGCGAGGTTGGCAAACCGATGGGACACAAACGCGTCGCGCGGATCCTCCCGTTGCCACACCGCAGCCAGCACAAAGCCAGCCGGCAGCTCCATCGGCACGTCCTTCAGCGAATGCACGGCCAAGTGGGCCTGGCCAAGTTCGAGCGCGGTTTCCAGCTCCTTGACGAACAAGCCTTTGCCGCCCACCTTGGACAGGGCGCGGTCCAGAATCTGGTCGCCCCGCGTGGTCATGCCCAGGAGCTCGACCTGAAGCGCAAACCTCGACTGCAGCACCGAGCGCACGTGCTCGGCCTGCCAAAGGGCCAATCGGCTTTCTCGCGTGGCGATGATGGTCGGTGAGCTCATCAGGCAGATGATAGCCAGCGACAACGTGATGGCGCCAGATGGGCTTGGACGGCGCCCCACTTGCAGGCAGAATTGGTAACTTGGTTACATCGATTGGAGCAAGCATGCCCCGCCCATCTAAAACCATCAGCAAAGCGCCTCTTCGCACCAAAGCAAGTCGCATCAAGCCCCAAACCGATGCAGCCAGCAAGAACAAGCCACTGGTGGAAGACATTCGGTTACTCGGTCGCATCCTGGGTGACGTGATCCGCGAACAAGAAGGCGTGGCCGCTTTCGACCTGATCGAACGGGTGCGGCAGTTGTCCGTGGCCTACCGCCTGAAGGCCGATGCCAGCGCCGGCCGGGTTTTGGACCGGCTGTTGAAAAACCTGTCGGCCGACCAAACCGTCACCGTCATCCGCGCCTTCAGCTACTTCAGCCACCTGGCCAACATCGCCGAAGACCGCCACCACGTGCGCCGGCGGGCCGTGCACGAACGCTCCGGAGACCTGCAAGACGGCTCGCTGGCCCTGGCCTTCGAGCGCCTGCACCGCGCCGATTACCGCGCCGCCGACATCGCCCACACGCTGGCCCACGCCTACATCAGCCCGGTGCTCACGGCCCACCCCACCGAAGTGCAGCGCAAGAGCATCCTCGACGCCGAACGCGCCGTGGCCGAACTGCTGGGCGAACGCGACGAACTGCCCACGCCAGACCGCCTGGCCGACAACGAGGCGCTGATGCGAGCCCGCGTGACCCAGCTCTGGCAGACCCGCATGCTGCGCAGCGCCAAGCTGACCGTGGCCGACGAGGTGGAAAACGCCCTCAGCTACTACCCCACCACTTTTTTGCGCGAGATACCGCGCCTGTACCGCGAGATCGAACGCGCCCTGCCCGGCCACCCGGTGGCCAGCTTCCTGCGCATGGGGCACTGGATTGGCGGCGACCGCGACGGCAACCCCAACGTCACCGCCACCACGCTGCAGCACGCCATGTCGCGCCAGGCTGAAGTGGTGTTGCGCCATTACCTGACCGAGGTGCACAGCCTGGGCGCAGAGTTGTCGATCAGCGGCACGTTGGCACCGGTGACGGATGAGATGACCCTGCTGGCCGACCGCTCACCCGACACCCACGAACACCGCCAGGACGAGCCTTATCGGCGGGCCTTGATCGGCCTGTACGCCCGGCTGGCAGCCACGCTGCAGGCGTTGACCGGCACCGAAGCCCTGCGCCATGCCGTGGCGCCGCAGGCCCCCTACACCGAAGCCGAGGAATTCCTGCGCGACCTGCAGGTCATCGAACGCTCGCTGGGCAGCCACCACGCCCGGGCCTTGGTGGGACCGCGCCTGGGCCCGCTGATGCGGGCGGTGCAGGTCTTTGGTTTCCACCTGGCCACGCTGGACCTGCGACAAAGCTCGGACAAACACGAAGCGGTGGTGGCCGAGCTGCTGCGCGTGGCCCGCGTCGAACCCGACTACAGCGCACTGGATGAAAGCGCACGCGTGCAATGCCTGCTGGCGCTGCTGAACGACGCCCGCCCGCTGCGCGTGCATGGCGCCAGCTACTCGGCCCTGGCCCACGATGAACTGGCCATCTTCGACACCGCGCGCCAGACCTTGGTGAAGTTTGGCCCCAGCGCCATCCGCCACTACATCATCAGCCACACCGAAGAGGTCAGCGACCTGCTGGAAGTGCTGCTGCTACAGAAAGAAACCGGCCTGCTGACCGGCACGCTGGACAGCGTGGCCCGGGCCCGCCTGATCACCGTGCCGCTGTTCGAAACGATTGGCGACCTGCGCCGCAGCGAGCCCATCATGCGCGAGTTCTACGCCCTGCCTGGGGTGCTGGCGTTGGTGCTGGCCAGCGGCGCCGAACAGGACGTGATGCTGGGCTACAGCGACAGCAACAAGGACGGCGGCGCCTTCACCAGCAACTGGGAGCTGTACCGCGCTGAAATCGCGCTGGCAGCCCTGTTCGCCAACATGGACAAGACCCACCCCGTCACGCTGCGCTTGTTCCACGGCCGCGGCGGCACGGTGGGCCGCGGCGGCGGCCCCAGCTACCAGGCCATCCTGGCCCAGCCACCCGGCACCGTGAACGGCCAGATCAGGTTGACCGAACAGGGCGAAGTCATCGCCTCCAAGTACGCCAACCCCGAGATCGGCCGGCGCAACCTGGAGACGCTGGTGGCCGCCACCTTGGAAGCCACGCTGCTGCACCCCACCAAGAGCGCGCCAAGTTCCTTCTTGGACGCCGCCGCACTGATCAGCGAAGCCAGCTTGAAGGCCTACCGCAAGCTGGTCTACGAGACACCGGGCTTCACCGACTACTTCTTCTCGGCCACACCCATCCGCGAGATCGCCGAGCTCAACATCGGCTCGCGCCCGGCCAGCCGCAAGGCCACCCGCGCCATCGAAGACCTGCGGGCCATTCCCTGGAGCTTTTCGTGGGGCCAGTGCCGCATGGCGCTGCCCGGATGGTGTGGCTTTGGCACCGCCATCGAAGACTTCCTGGCCGACGGTGAACGCGCGCAGCGCGCCCTACTGCTGCAGCGCATGCACAAACAGTGGCCTTTTTTCCGCACCCTGCTGTCCAACCTGGACATGGTGCTGGCCAAGAGCGACCTGCGCATTGCCGCGCGCTATGTGGAACTGGTGGAAGACAAGGCCGTGGCCAAACGCATCTTTGCGCTGTTGCGCGCCGAGTGGCAGCGCGCCAACAACGCGCTGGCCCTCATCACCGGCGAAACCGACCGGCTGCAGTCCAACCCCGCGCTGGCCCGCAGCATCGCGCACCGCTTCCCCTACCTGGACCCGCTGAACCACCTGCAGGTGGAGCTGATGCGGCGCTACCGCAACCGACGTGAAGGGCAGGAAGGCGTGGACCGGCTGCAGCGCGGCATCCACCTGTCGATCAACGGCATTGCGGCTGGGCTGCGCAACACGGGGTGAGCCGGGGCCCGCCGGGTCAAGCGTGGGCTTGCATAGCCGCCCGCACCTCGGCCACCTGCCGGCGTGAGACCGCCAACCACTCGTCCACCGGCGCCACCCGCACGGCCCAGCCGTCGGATTCGGCGCCGACGCTGGCACCTCGAATCTGCAACGCCCGGATGGCCTTCACCGCCACCAGCGCGTTGCGGTGGACCCGGATGAAACCGCCACCCAGGCGCAGTTCCAGTTCAGACAGCGCGTCATCCAGGATCAAGGTCTGGTGGGTCGTGCGCAAGGTGACGTACTTTTGCTCGGCCCGCAGGTACAGCACGTCGCGCACCGGCAGGCGCAGCACGCGGCCGCGGTCACTGACCACCAGCACCGGTTCGGCAACAGCGGCACCCGCCGCCACCGCAGCACCTCGGACCAGGTCCAGTCGCTGCTGCACACGTTGCAGCGCCGCCAGCAAACGGTCTTGCCGCACCGGTTTGGTCAGGTAGTCCACCGCGTCGAGCTCAAAGGCCTGCAGCGCATGTTCGGCATGGGCTGTGACGAAGACCACCGCGGGCGGCTGCGGCAAGGCCTTCAGGTCAGCCGCCAGTTGCAGGCCGTTGCGGCCCGGCAAACCGATGTCCAGCAGCACCAGGTCCGCAGGCTGCCATTGCAGCGCGGTCAATGCTTCTTGCAGGTGCGCGGCTTCGCCCACCGTGGTGGCCAGGGCTGGCGCCAGGCTCTGCAGCAGCTGGCGCAAGCGCAAACGCGCCAGCGGTTCGTCGTCAACGATCAGGATCTGCATGAGCTCATGGGGTGGGCAGCACGATGCGGGCGATGAAACGGTCACCGCTGCCAGCTGGGCTGGCGGTCTCGCGCCAGACATCACATTGGGCCGCCATGTCGTGCAACAAACGCAAGCGCTCGCGAACGTTGTGCAGCGCCATGCCATGGCCGGGGTTGGCCGCACCGGCTTCGGGCTCGGCCAGGGTGTTGCTCACGGTGACCACCACCTGCCCGCGCTGGCGCCGCGTGCTCACGCTGACCTGACCACCCTGCTGGGCCGGCTCGATGCCGTGGCGCACCGCGTTTTCCACCAAAGGCTGCAGCACCAACGGCGGCACGCGGGCGCTGCCGGCGCTGGGGTCCAGGTCCCAGCTCACGCTCAGCCGCGCACCAAACCGTACCTGTTCGATGGCCAGGTAACGCTGGGCCAGGTCAATTTCGTCGTCCAGCGTCACCGAAGTACCCACCTCGGCCAAGGCCACCCGGAACAACTGCGACAAGTCCTCCAGCACGGTTTCGGCCTTGACCGGGTCCACCCGCACCAGCGCCAGAGCGGTGTTCAAGGCGTTGAAAAGGAAGTGCGGGCGAATGCGCGACTGCAATTCGGCCAGACGCGCGTTGGCGTTGGCCGGGTGCCAGATGCGGGCCCGCAGGTCCAGCCAGGTCCACAACAGGCCGGCCATCGCCAAGCCACCCAGCACCACAGCTGCCACCTGCAGCTCACCCCCTTGCACCAGATCCGCCCAAGCCAAGGGTGCCCAGGTGCAAAACGCCACCAGTCCCCCCAGACCCAGCACCGCCAGGGCGCGGCCTGCGGTGTGCAAGGCCTGCAAGGGCCGCCGCAGCGCGCACAGAACCACCAGCCACAGCCCCGTGGCCATGGCACCGCCAAAGGCCAAGGTGGCCTGGCGCCCGAGCCACTGGGCCACGTCACCGGCGTGCACCAACGCCACCAGGGCCAGCGCAGCTTGCACCAGCAGCAGGGCGCGCAACGCCAAGGCCGGGTGGCAGACGTCAAACGCCGCCGCGGCCAGACTCGCCATGCGCGAACGCTCTTCTGCCAAGGGATCAAAGCGGGTTGGCGTGAAGGCCGACCCGCTTTGCGTGGCAGCACGCGTGCTGTCCGGCCACAGGCTGGCCGGCCGGCTGGGCTGCTGGCCCGCATCGGCCTGCAGCGGTGGCGCAGCTGGGTCGGAGTCGTTGCGGTTCACGGGGTGTGCCTCAGGAGCAAATGTCGCTCAACTACCTTACTCATGCCGACAGGGCGGCAGGCCGGCCGGCCCGTCCTGGGGGGCGTTCCGGTGGGCCGGATAATACGAAGCTCAACTGCAACCACCGCTCGCATCCCGTCATGTCCAAAGATCGCACGCCCGACGCCCGCCCGTCTGACGACCGCATGTCCAACGACCGCATGTCCAGCGACCCTTTGGCCAACAAAGGCCAGGCGTGGTCGGCACTGTTTGGCGAGCCCATGAGCGAGCTCGTCAAACGCTACACCGCCAGCGTGCGCTTCGACCAGCGCTTGTGGCGTGCCGACATCGACGGCAGCCTGGCCCACGCCGCCATGCTGGCCGCGCAGGGGATTCTCAGCGGCGACGACCTGGCGTCGATCCAGCGCGGCATGGCGCTGATCGTGGCCGACATCGAAGCCGGGCGCTTTGAGTGGAAGCTGGACCTCGAGGACGTTCACCTCAACATCGAAGCCCGCTTGACCGCTTTGGTAGGCGACGCCGGCAAACGCCTGCACACCGGCCGCAGCCGCAACGACCAGGTGGCCACCGACGTGCGCCTGTGGCTGCGTGGCGAAATCGACAAGATCGCGCTGTTGCTGACCGACATGCAGCGCGCACTGGTGAACCTGGCGGCTGAGCACACCGACACCGTGATGCCCGGCTTCACCCACATGCAGGTGGCGCAGCCGGTGAGCTTTGGCCACCACCTGTTGGCCTATGTGGAAATGTTTGCGCGCGACGCCGACCGCTTGGCCGATGTGAGAAAGCGCGTGAACCAGCTGCCGCTGGGTGCTGCCGCGCTGGCCGGCACCAGTTACCCGCTGGACCGCGAAGCCGTGGCCCGCACGCTGGGGTTTGACGGCGTCTGCCAAAACAGCCTGGACGCCGTGAGCGACCGCGACTTTGCGTTGGAGTTCAGCGCCTTTGCGGCCATCTGCATGGTGCATGTGTCGCGCCTGTCGGAAGAGATCGTGCTGTGGATGAGCCAGAACTTCGGCTTCATCGACCTGGCCGACCGTTACTGCACGGGCAGTTCCATCATGCCGCAAAAGCGCAACCCCGACGTGGCCGAGCTGGCGCGTGGCAAAAGCGGCCGCGTGATCGGCCACTTGATGGCCTTGCTCACGCTCATGAAGGGCCAGCCGCTGACCTACAACAAAGACAACCAGGAAGACAAAGAACCGCTGTTTGACACCGTTGACACGCTGAAAGACACGCTGCGCATTTTTGCCGA
>JAYVSX010000339.1:0-9838 GCA_043774975.1 Rubrivivax sp. | reverse complement strand
ACCGGCTGCTGGTGATCATCGCCAGCGTGGTGCTGATGGCCTACGGCGCATTCACGCTGTCCACCACCCCGGTGGACGTGTTCCCCGACCTCAACAAGCCGACCGTCACCATCATCACCGAGGCCGGTGGCATGGCCGCCGAGGAGGTAGAGCAGCTCATCACCTTTCCGCTGGAGACGGCCATGAACGGCCTGCCCGGCGTGGAGTCGGTGCGCTCCACCTCGTCGGCCGGCCTGTCCTTCCTCTACGTCACCTTCAACTGGGACACCGACATTTTTCGAGCCCGGCAACTGGTGTCGGAGCGGCTGTCCGGTATGGAGGAAAGCGTGGCTGAAGGCGCCGTGCCGCACATGGGGCCGATCAGCTCGATCATGGGCGAGATCATGCAGATCGCCATTCCGGTCGAGCCGAGCAAGATCCAGCCTGGCGCCGGGCCGCTCCCAAGCCAGGCTGCGCCCCCTCGGGGGGCAGCGAGCGAAGCGAGCGTGGGGGCTTCGTCCCTGATGGCGGTGCGTGAGTATGCCGACTGGGTACTGCGCCCGCGGTTGCTGTCGGTGCCCGGCGTGGCGCAGGTCATCCCGATCGGCGGCGAAGTTCGGCAGTTCCAGGTGCAGCCGAACACCACGCGCATGGCCGAGCTGGGCATCACCCACGACCAGCTCGAAGGCGCGCTGAAGGGCTTTTCCTCCAACACCTCCGGGGGCTTCCTGGAGTTGAACGGCCGGGAATACCTGATCCGCCATCTGGGCCGCACGTCCCGGCTCGACGACTTGAAGAACCTGGCCCTTGCTGCGAAAAACGGTCAACCGATTCTGTTGCGCCAGATTGCCGACGTCACCTTCGCCGCGGCGCTCAAGCGCGGCGACGCTGGCTTTGAGGGCAAGCCGGCCGTGATCCTGGGCATCCAGAAGCAACCGACCGCCGACACGATTGCGTTGACGAAGTCCATCGAGGACGCCCTGGTCGGGCTGAAGGCGTCGCGGCCGGCCGGCATGGAGGCGCCCCGTGTGACCTTCCGCCAGGCCAGCTTCATCGAGGCCTCGATCACCACGCTGCAGGGCAAGCTGATCGGCGCGTCGGTGTTCGTCGCGGTGATCCTGTTCTTCTTCCTGGGCACGCTGCGGCCGACCATCATCGCGCTGACGGCCATTCCGGTGTCGATCTTCATCACCGCGCTGGTCTTCAAGTATTTCGGGTTGTCGATCAACACCATGACGCTCGGCGGCCTGGCCATTGCCATCGGCGGGCTGGTCGACGACGCCGTGGTCGGTGTCGAGAACGTGTTGCGGCGGCTGAAAGCCGACCGGGCCAACCATCCGCACAGCCGGCTGAACACCATCGAGATCGTGGCGCACGCCACGATGGAAGTGCGGTCGGCCATCCTGTACGCCACGGTCATCATCGTGCTCGTCTTCATCCCGCTGTTCGCACTGCCGGGGCTTGAAGGCAAGCTGTTCGTGCCGCTGGGCATTGCCTTCATCGTGTCGACGCTGGCGTCGCTGATCGTGTCGGTGACGGTGACGCCCGTGCTCAGCTTCTATCTGTTGCCCCGCATGAAGAGCCTGGACCACGGTGACACCCGGTTGCTGGCCTGGCTGAAGGCGCGTTACCGCAGCAGCCTGCAGGGCGTGCTGCATCGGCCCAAGGCGGCCATGGTGGCGGCCGGCGCTGCGGTGCTGGTGGCCGCGGTTGCGGTGCCGTTCTTCCCGACGACCTTCCTGCCGCCCTTCAACGAAGGCACGCTGCTGATCGGCCTGCGCCTGAACCCCGGTGTCACGTTGACCGAGACATCCGCGCTGGCCCGCCAGGCCGAGGTGCTGGTCAAGCTGGTGCCCGAAGTGACGCACGTCGGCCGGCGCAGTGGCCGGGCCGAGCTGGACGAGCACGCCGAAGGTGTGCACGTCAGCGAACTCGACGTGGGCCTGAAGCCCACCGCTGAACTCACGCGCAGCATGGATCAGATCAAGGCCGACATCCGTTCGCGGCTGGTGAACCTGCCTGCGGCGCTGGAGATCGGCCAGCCCATCTCGCACCGCATCGACCACATGCTCTCGGGCGTGCGCTCACAGATCGCCATCAAGATCTTCGGCGAAGACCTCGACGCGCTGCGCGGCCAGGCCGATGTGCTGCGCGCGAAGCTGGCCACCATCCCCGGCATTGCCGACCTGCAGATCGAGAAGCAGGTGCTGGCGCCGCAGATCAAGGTGCGCATCGACTACGCTGCCGCCGCGCAATACGGTGTACCGGCGCCTCAGGTGCTGTCTGCGCTGCAAGCACTGGTCGAAGGCGAGAAGGTCACCCAAATCGTCGAGGGAGGTCGTCGCTTCGCGCTGGTGGTGAAGCTGCCGGAGTCGGCGCGGTCGGTAGAGGGTCTCGGCCAGATCTTGATCGAAACCCCGACCGGGCGCATCCCGTTGTCGAAGATCGCCAGCATCGAGGACGGCGACGGCCCGAACCAGATCAGCCGCGACGACGGCAAGCGGCGCATCGTGTTGTCGGCCAATGCGTCCGGTCGTGCGCTGTCAGAAATCGTCGCCGACATCCGCAAGGTGGTGGCCGAGACCAAGCTGCCCGAGGGCTACTTCATCACCCTGGGCGGCCAGTTCCAGGCGCAGGAAGAGGCTTCGCGCCTGGTCGGCTTGCTGTCCATCGTGTCGCTGACGCTGATGTTCGTCGTGCTCTACAGCCGCTACAAGTCGGCCGCGCTGTCGGCGCTGATCATGGTGAACATCCCGCTGGCGCTGGTCGGCGCGGTGATCGGCCTGTGGTTGTCGGGCCAGCCGCTGAGTGTGGCGGCGCTGGTGGGCTTCATTACCTTGGCCGGCATCTCGGTGCGCAACGGCATTCTGAAGGTCAGCCACTACATCAACCTGATGCGTTTCGAGGGCGAGAGCTTCGACCAGAAGATGATCATGCGGGGCTCGCTGGAACGCTTGAGCCCGGTGCTGATGACGGCGCTGGTCACCGCCTTCGCACTGGCACCGCTGCTGTTCGAGGCCGAGCAGCCTGGCACCGAGGTGCTGCACCCGGTGGCGGTGGTGATCTTCTCGGGCCTGATCAGCTCGACCCTGCTCGATACCTTCCTCACGCCCGCGATGTTCTGGCTGTTCGGCCGCAAACCGGCCGAAGCACTGATGGACGACAAGAACGCCGAGGCGCTTTGACTCGTCGATTCGATTCCCGCTTCACCCACCCACCCGAAAGGAACCTTCCCATGAAGACCCCAGCCTTCCTTGCCTCGATCACGCTGGCACTTGCCGGTTCTGCCTACGCCGCCGGGGAGAAGCACGCCCACGCACATGGCCACAAGCCACTGCACGGCGGTGTTGTGGTCGAGGTCAAGGATGTCGACTACGAACTCGTCGCCAAACCCACCGTGATTCAGCTTCACCTGCGCGCCCATGGCAAGCCGGCCGACATCTCCAAGGCCACAGCCAAGCTGACGCTGCTCAGCGGTACCGAGAAGCAGGAGATCGAACTCAAACCGACTGGCGACAAGCTCGAAGCCACAGGCAGCTTCAAGGTGGGCCCAGGAACCAAGGTCGTTGCCCTGGTGACCATCGCCGGAAAGCCGGCCGGCACCGTTCGCTTTGCGCTGAAGTAGGCCGGGGCCGAACGTGAGCCGCGTTCCACTACCCCAACGCAGAACCTTGTTGCTCGGGCCGGCGATGGTCGGCCCCGCACCGCGCGCTGCTTGCATGACCAAGCCCCTCCGCCCCGTCAATGCCGATGGCACCTACTGCCATCGCATCGGCCAGAGCTACCGTCCCAAGCTGAGTTGCACGCCGGCGGCGGTTCCGACCGACGCCGTCGAAGCCGAGGCCAAACGCTTCGAGGCGGATCCTGCGTCCCTGACCGTGTAGGTGCTGCGGCGCCGCTGGGGAGATGCCAGCATGGTGGTGCCCGTGACGCGGGCCGGCGCGGCCGGCGGGGTCACTGTTCCCGAGTCTCTGGCGCGCCTGCTCCTGAAGCCTGGAGCGCATCGCTTGTCTGCGCAATGGGAGGATCGGGCCGTGGACATCGGTGTCCAAGGCCGGGCTGGCGATCTGCGCGTCGTCGAACTCGTTGGCTCCGGCTGGACCTGGGGAGCGCGTGACCCCAACGATTCGAAACTCCCGGGTCCACCCCGGAGTCGCCGCGGCGCTGGCTGCGGCGGCCCTGTTCGGTGCCGGCACGCCAATGGCCAAGCAGTTGCTGGGCACCGCGGATCCCTGGCTGCTCGCGGGGCTGTTGTCGCGGCAGTGGGTTCGATTCCTGCTGGGGAGCGAATTAGCGAATTAGCGTCCCAGCGGCAAGTACAAAGACAGCGCCGAGTCCCGTAATGCAGTGAATCCGAAGTGCTCGTAGAACGCCTTGGCGGCCGAGTCCTTGGCATCCACGATCAAGGCATACGCAGCGACCTGTTGTCGGGCCTTTAGACACCGATCCACAGCGCAGCCCAGCAGGAGCTTGCCAACCCCATGACCTTGCTGATCCGAGCGGCATGCGAGTCGGCCCATCCGAAAACAGGGGATTGGATAGCGCGGCAATTTCTTGCGATCCGTATCGGACAAGCGCAACCCATCGACTTCTGCTGCACTGAGTGTGTAGTACCCCATGATGCGCGTTGGCTGGGCCGAGTCAGTCAGGACAAAAACCGATGTAATCCCGTGACGGCGGTGCTGCTGCGCAAAGCGACGGATGTACTCGTCCAATGCGGGTGCGCCGCACTCGAAGCCCTGCCGATCGCGGATGTCAGGGTCGAGTGAATGCTCCTCAAGCACGCCGAACCCTGCGACGGGCCTGGGTCAGCGCTTCCTTGAGGGCCGGGTTCGGCGCAAAAGCGGAATCCAGCGCTCGGGCGAACGCGCTGAAGTCGTGTTCACTCAGCGTCAACCGCGTCTCGCGCTCAATCAGCAATTGCGCCTTCTCTTTTGCGGCTGCACGCACGAAGCCCGCCATCGTCGTGCCCATCAGGGCGGCAGCCTTGGCCACGAAGGCTTTTTCATCGGCGTCGAGCTTGAGGTCGAAGCGGGCTGTTGTGGTCATGCGGAACTCCAAAGAATCTATACGGGATTATGCCGTACCTGAGCACAACGGTGCGCGGCGGCAACATCTGCGCGCTGCTGCGCGAAGAAGTGGCCCTGTTCAGTGTGGAGCGTGGCGACTGGGTGGTCTGGGGCCATGCGCGCGTGGACGCGCAGCTGTACTTCAGCAGCGCCCCAGACCGCCAGGGCGCCCCGCTGGTGGTGGCCTTGAATTCGGTGGTGCGCAGCGTCTGGGATTGAAGGGCGGCGTTACGGCGCTGGCGCTGATGTTCCGGCTGACCTTGCCCCCGAAAAACGTACCCCTTGCTGAGTGGTTCAATGCAAGCAAGGAGAGCGGAAATGACGAAGGCAGTGCGGGCGCGCTACACGCAGGAGTTCAAGCAGGAAGCCGTGCGGTTGGTGACGGGCGGCCAGAGCATCGCGGCGGCAGCAAGGTCGCTGGGGGTGGTGGAGCAGACGCTGTTCAACTGGGTCAAGGCAGAGCGCCAGGGCAAGCTCAAAGGCGCTGACAGCAAGGTCGTGAGCACCGAGCAGATAGAGATCAGCCGGCTGCAGGCCGAGCTGGCACGCGTGAAGATGGAGCGCGACATCCTGGGAAAAGCGACAGCGGCGCCAGCCGCGTGTGCTGAGCCTGGATAAGTTGTGAAGTACGCCTGCATCAACCGGCACCGCCGGGTGTGGCCGATCTCGGTGCAGTGCCGGGTCCTTGAGGCCAGCCTGGCCGGGTACCACGAGCACTTCGTGCGCCGTGCCAGTGCCGCGCAGCGGCGCCACCTGAGCGACGACTCGCTGCTGGTGCACATCAAGGCCATCCACGCCGAAACGCACGGCGGCTACGGCTGGCCGAGGATGTGGAAAGAGCTGCTTGCACGGGGCATCCGGGTTGGCAAGGAACGGATGCAGAAGCTCATGCAGCAGCACAACATTCGCGCCAAGGGCAAGCGCCGCTTCAAGGTCACCACGGACAGCAACCATGAGCTGCCGATTGCACCCAACTTGCTGGACAGGCAGTTCACGGTGGCCGCGCCGGCCAAGGTGTGGGCGGGCGACATCACCTACATCCACACTGGCGAAGGCTGGCTGTTCCTGGCCGTGGTGATCGACCTGTTCAGCCGCCCTTCTGGCATGTGATGGCCTGGCCAGTCGCAACAACTTGCGCCTGCCAATCGCAGAACTGTGGCGCGCTTCGCATCTGAGTCGGCGCCCTGCGTCACGTGTCGCCTGTTGCGTGGTCTGGGGTGCCGCTGCTTGCGCTGCCTGCTGCGCCGGGCGCGCTGACTGGGGCCACCTCGGGCATCGGATAGGGCTGGTCGTCTGGCGTGTTCAAACCCACATCACGGCACCAGGCGTCGGCAGCCACGCCGCCAAAGCTGGCCGGGTCGCGCTGGGCCAGGTGGCGCACCATCTCCAGGTGGTTGAGCCGGTGGGGCAAGGGCTGCAGGTCCAGCTGTGCCGTGCCGCAGATGTGCGACATCACGCTGCGCGCCATGATGGCGAAGTTCCATGACGTTGCGCCAAAGCCCTCCAGCCCGACTGCGGGGAAGTACAGGTCGGGCTCATCCAGGCTGCGAAAGATGCAGGCGCAGCGTGCGGCCAGTTCGTTCACGCCTGTGACGGCGGCCAGGGCCGGGTTGTCGAAGTAGCTCAGGTCGGTGCGGTAGCCGGTGCCCCACAGCACCACGTCAACAGCTACGCTGCTGCCGTCTGACAGCAGCGCCCGCCCGTCTTGCAGCGCCGCCACCTCGGCCTGGTGACGCTGCAGCTGAGCCAGACCGGCCAGCATGCGGGCGCGGCCCGGAAAGAGCTGGTCGGTGCGCAGGTCCAGTGTCCGCTGGGGCAGCAGCGCGTCCAGGCCCAAACCGCGGTAGCGCGATGTAAGGTCGGCCCGCACCGACTCGTTTTGCTGCTCTACCGGCACGCCCTGGGCCTGCAAACGCGCCACCGGCCGCACGCTGCCCGCCACCGCCTTGGTCTTCTTGGTGGGTGTGAACCAGCGCAGGCTGCGGTAGGCCCAAACGATGTGCTTGGCCTCATGCAACAGACATTGGTCCAACAGGTCCAGCGCCGAGGCACTGCCGCCCACCACCAGCACGCGGGCGCCGCGCAGTTCTTCTTCAGGCTGACGCAACTGGCTGGAATGCCACTCGGCCACCGAACCATCACGCTGCGCCACCGCCGGGGTCCAGGGGCGGTTGTGCGCGCCGGTGGCGGCCACCAGATGGCGCGCCCGCAGCGGGCCGTCCGATGTGCTCAGTGCCCAGGCCTGTCCGTCATGACGTGCCTTTTGAACATCACAGCCCAGGCGGATGTCTTTGCCCAAGTCGAACCGACCGACCCACGACTCGATGTTGGCCAGCACCTGGGCCTGCATCGGGCCCTCGATCGGCAGGTCGCCCACCGTCCAGTCCACCGGGCAGATCTGAATGTCCTGCCAGGCCGGCAGTTCGCGCCAGAGGCCGCCCACGGCTGGCGCGCGTTCCAGCAAGCGCGCGTTCAGCCCGGCCAGGCGGGCGTAGTGAAGGTGGATCAGGCCGGCGATACCGCCGCCGATGATGGCCACGTCCAAGGGTTGGCTGTCGACTTGCATGGGGCGGCATGGTGGCACAGCGGTGGCCAGCCAGCCGCGTGCCATAGTCCCAGCCTGTGATGGAAATTGACAAGTACCCCGCCCCCACCTGGAAGCGCCGCCTGCTGGTGTTGGCGCTGGCGGTGGGCGCGGCCCTCTTCATCGTGCACATGCTGACCATCCCGCCCACCCCAGTGGCCCAAGAACTGGTGCCACCGATTCGCGACCAAGCGCTCTGCCAAGCTGGCCAGACGCAGAACTGCGTGGGAGGCACGGCGGTGATGATCATGGCACCGGCGCCGCTGCCGTCATCGGCGTCTGCGCTTGCATCACCGCCCGCTTCAGCGCCAGCGCCAGCACCAGCATCAGCGCCACGTTAGGCCCGCCGTCGGGTGGCTGCGCCAGCGCCGCCGTTTCAGCGCCAGCTTCAGCCCAGGTCGATCCGAAAGCGCAGCCCCGGCTTGCCGCCGTACTCCGCCGCTTTGGTGAATGGCTCAACCTGGAAGCCTCCGTTGGCGGCGATGACCCGATGCGAGGCCTCGTTGTCGACGTCGGTGGTCAGTTCGACAAACGTCTGGCCCTGTTCGCGCGCCAGCGGCAAGAGCAGCTGCAAGGCGCGCGTCGCGTGACCGCGACCTTGTTTCCATGGCGGCACGGCATAGCCGATGTGGCCCAACACATGGGGTGGCAGCGCAACGTTGCCCTGCATCCAGCGCAGGTTGATGCTGCCCGCAAAGCCGTCTGGGCCGTCGTCGTCGTCCCAGATCCAGCGCAGCAGGCCCGGCAAGCGTGCACGCTCGGTGCCGTCGGGCAAACGCACAGGCGGGCCCAGCCCTTGGGGATCGTCGGCGGTCATGAAAAAACTCGCCGAGTTTGTGTCCAGCCGCTCCAGCGTTTCGCGGGCAGCAACGGCGCCACGCACGGTGTCGGCCGACCAGCCGCGGTGCAATGCCGCAACAAAGCCAGGCAGACGTTCAGGGCAAGGGCGAATCAGGCGGGTTGAGGACACGATGCTGGGTTGCACAGGGCGTTGCTGCGGCTGCCCAGCTTAAACGGGATGTCGGGTGCCGAACCTGATGCAGCCCTGGCGCTTGTGCTCTGGCGCTTGTGCCCTGGCGCTTGTGCCTATGCCCTTGGACAGGCTCAATGCGGAAATGTTTCATGACCCGGGGCGTTGCCCCGCAGCATGAAACTTAGCGATCTCAATCCTCGCCCAACACCTTCAACAGCCAGCGCTGCAGGGCCTGAACTTCTTCCATGCACACCGAGTGTTCCATCGGGTAGTCGTGCCATTCCAGCGGCTGCCCCAGGCCCTGCAGCAGGTCTCGTCCGGCCGCCCCACGGGCCATGGTCACCACGCCGTCGTTGCGGCCATGGGCCAGGAACAGCGGGGTCAGGGCGTTGGCGCTGTGGCGCTCGGCGGCGGTGGTGTCGCTCATGGGCAGGTAGCCCGACAGGCCGGCCAGTCCCGCCAGCCGGTGTGGGTGGCGCAAGCCGGCGCCCAGGGTGATGGCGCAGCCCTGCGAAAAGCCTGCCAGCACGATGCGGTGGGCGGGCACACCGCGCGCCACTTCGCGGTCGATCAGGCGGCTGACGGCCGCCATCGAGGCGCGCAGTCCGGCTTCATCTTCGCGGCGCACCAGGTCGGCGGTCAGGATGTCGTACCAGGCCCGCATCGGTTGGCCGCCGTTGATGGTGACCGGCCGCACCGGTGCGCGTGGAAACAGGTAGCGCACAGGTCCCACGGCTGACAGCTTCAGTTCGTCGGCGATCGGCAAGAAGTCGGTGCCGTCGGCGCCCAGGCCGTGCAGGATGATGATGGTGGCTTGGGCTTCAGCGCCCGGGTGCAGTTCAATGGTTTGCAGGTCCATGGGGGTTTGTGGGTTTGCCGGTGGCGTTTTTCGGTGGCATCAGTAAGACAAGCCCATCGCCGAACGCACGTCTTTCATGGTCTGGCGGGCCACGGTGCGGGCGCGCTCGGTGCCCATCTCGACAATCCAGTGCACCTGCTTGGGGTTGGCTAGGTAGGTCTCGGCTCGTTCACGCCAGGGCTGCTGCTCTTTGATGACGGCGTCGATCACCGGCTGCTTGCACTCCAGGCAACCGATGCCCGCGCTCTTGCAGCCTTTGACCACCCAGTCCTTGGTGGGCTCGTCGCTGTAGAGCTTGTGGAACTGCCAGACCGGGCACTTTTCGGGGTCGCCAGGGTCGGTGCGGCGGGCGCGGGCGGGGTCGGTCACCATGC
>JAYVSX010000338.1:0-21763 GCA_043774975.1 Rubrivivax sp. | reverse complement strand
CGGCGGAAATGGTGCCCACCAGCGACTCGCGGCGCTTGCCCTTGTAGTTCAGCACGTCCTGGCTGACGGTGATGCTGCCGCCCATCATGGGCTTGTCGCCGCCGGAGTTTTCGTACTGGGTCAGGAAGTTCACCGCGTCGGCACCGCCCAGCACCACCAGCAGTGCGTCCACGTCCTTCGGAATGGTGGCGATCACCGACGAGTAGTCCTTGCCACCCAGCGGCACCCAGGCCTTGAACGGTACCTTGCCGCCCAGCCGGCAGTACTCGGCCATGAAGCCCTGCACCTGGCTGTACGGGAAGGCGTAGTCCTCGGCAATGATCATGGTGCGCTTGTAGCCCTTGTCCATGGCCGCCTTGCCCAGGCCCACCATCCACTGCGCGCCCTCGGTGTTGAAGCGGAAGTAGTTGGGGCTGGGGTTGACCAGCGTGGTGGCCTGCGCGCCCGAGCCGCCGTTGATGAAGGTCACCTGCGGCTGTGTCTTGGAGTAGTCCTTGACGGCAATGCCCTCGCCGCCCGACAAGGGGCCGACCATGATCTCGACCTTGTCCTGTTCGACCAGCTTGCGCGTGGCGTTGACGGCCACGTCGGGCTTGGCGTCGGAGCTGGCCTTGATGATCTCGATCTTGCGCCCGGCGACCATGCCGCCACGCTGCTTGACGGCCAGTTCAGCGCCACGCATGCCATCGGCACCGCCCGCCGCAAAAGGCCCTTCCAAGGTGGCCAAGAGGCCGATCTTGATGGGCGCGCCCTGTGCAAAGGCAGCGCCACTGATGGCCGCCAAGGCGGCTGCACCCAACATCGAACGGACCCAAAAACGCTTGCTCAAACTCAGCGGGTTCAAATTCACGGTTGTCTCCTGGTGGTTGAAATCAAGACCTGGCTGGGGCCGAAGCGCGTGCGCAACTTCGCCCACAGGCCGAGCAGGCCGTCGGGGGAAAACAAGACGATGGCGAGGAAGACGCCACCAATGACCAGGTTGAAGCGTTCGCGGTCGATCACGTCGATGGCGAAGGTCTGCAACAGGATGAAGATGATGGCGCCCAGAAACGCGCCGATGGGGTGCTTCATGCCGCCCAGCACGGCAATCACCAGCACGTTGATGAGCCAACCCGTGCCCACCGAGCCCGGTGTGATCAGGCCGTTGTACCAAACCAGCAGCACACCGCCCACGCCCGCCAACAGGCCCGACACCGCGTAGGCCGCGACACGGTGTGCCGTGACGTTGAAGCCCAGGGCGTTCATGCGGCGTGCGTTGTCGCGCGTGCCTTGCAGCGCCATGCCAAAGGGCGTGCGCACCAGCCAACGGATGAAGAAGTAGCCTGCCATGGCCCAGAACAGGCACAGGAAGTAAAACGGCAAGGGGTCGCGCCAGTTCAAGCCAAAGACCAGCGGCGGGTAGACCTTTTGAAAACCCTGGAAGCCGTTGAACACGGTGTAGTTCTGCAGCACCAGGTAGTAAAACGCCACGCCAATGGCCAGCGTGATCATGATGGTGTAGATGCCGTCGGTGCGCACGCTCAGCCAACCGATCAGCGTGCTGCACAGCACCGCGATCACCAGCGCAAAGGGAATCACCACCCACCAGGCCCAGCCCAGGCTGCTGGTGGTGCCACTGGCACCCAGCACCGCCACCGCGTAGCCGGCCATGCCCGCCACCGACATCTGCGCCAGCGACACCATGCCACCGTAACCTGCCAGGAAGGACAGCGACAACGCAATCAGACCGAAGATCAGCGACTGCGAAGCCACTTGGTAGGTGAAAAAGGGCGAAGCCACGAAAGGCAGCAAGAGCACGAAGGCCAGCACAAAAACATGGCGTGCCGACAAGCTGCGCCAGAGGAACTTCAACCAACGGGGCGCGTCGCTGTTGGCGTAGGGGTCTGCTGACGGCGCTGGCAGGGGAACAGCACCACGGCTTGTCGCTGAGGGCATGGGCCGTGCGAATGTCCCGCTGGCCCCGCTGGCCCCGCTGGCCCCAGTCAGCCCGGTGTTCATCGCCCGCCGCCACTTGGCCGCGCTCACAACGCGATCCTTCGCGCGCAGAGCCCTGCCTTGAGCGCTTTGAAGATACCCGACACGTTCATGCTGGCCTGCCCATGATGCCGCGCGGCCGAAACGCCAGCACGGCGATGAGGATCACAAAAGTGAACACCACGCTGTAGGTGGGCGCGTAGGCCAGCCCGTAGGTCTCGGCCAAGCCCAGGATGGCCGCGCCCATGGCAGCACCCGGCACGCTGCCCATGCCGCCCACGATGACCACGATCAGCGAAGCCAGCAGCAGCCGCGTGTCTTCACCCGGCACCATGCTCAGTTCCACCGCGCCAATCACACCGCCAAAACCGGCCAGCCCTGCGCCCAACATGAAGGTCACCGCAAACACCAGGTTCACGTTGACGCCCGCCGCAGCCAGCATGGCGCGGTCGTCGACACCGGCGCGGATCATGGTGCCGACCTTGGTGCGGTTGAGCAGCCACCACAAGAACAGGCCGATGGCGATGCCAAAGCCCAGCAGGCTCAAGCGGTAGGCCGAATAGGCCTTGATAACCGGGATGCCGCGGATCGGGCCTTGCAGCCATTCCGGCGCTTCCATCTGGTAGACCTGCCCCGTGAAGCCCCACAGCAGGATGTCGGCGATGACGATGGACAAGCCGATGGTGACCATGGTCTGGCGCAAGTCCTGGCCTTGCATGCGGCGCAGGATCAGAACTTGAATCAGCAGTCCCGCAATGGCGGCAGCTGCAAACCCCGCTGCCAGCGCCAGAATCCACCAGCCGGTTTCGCGCGCCACCACATAGCCCACGTAGCCGCCCAGCAGGTACAGCGAGCCGTGCGCCAGGTTGACGTTGCGCATCAAGCCAAAGACCAGCGTGAAGCCGCTGGCGACGATGAAGTACAGCGACGCCAAGGTCAGGCTGTTGAGCATGGTCACCAGGTACAGGCGCGGGTTGTCGAACACCGCCCACAGCGAAAACAGCGCGATCGGCCCACCGACCACAACCGCCGTCGCCAGGCGTTCGTTGCGTGTCATGACCAGGCCCTGATCATGCTGCGCGCCCCCAGTCCCGTTGCGACGCGATGACCGGCGCCTTGGCAAACACGCCATCCTTCATGACGGCCAGGATGCGCTTGGGGTCGCGCAGGATGGCCAGGTTGGCCAGCGGGTCACCGTCGACCAGCAGCAGGTCGGCCAGCCAGCCTTCCTTGACCGCGCCCAATTCGTGCCCGCGCAGCATGATCTGCCCGCCGTACACGGTGGTGGCGCGGATGGCTTCCATCGGCGTGAAGCCCAGGTACTTGACGAAAAACTCCAGGTCGCGTGCGTTCTGGCAATGCGGCGTGAAGGCGAAGCCGTAGTCGCCGCCGGGCAACACGCGGATGCCGCGCTTGTGCATCTTGCTCAGTGAATCGAGCGCCGCGTCCCACTCTTCCTGGTAGCCCCAGCCGACAGCCATTTCGTGCGTGATGCCGAAGGCCTCGGCCTCGTTGAGCAAGGCGTACAGGATGGCGATGCCCGGGGCCACGAAGATGCGGTCCTTGACGGCTTCCATCATGTCCAACGTTTCGGTGTCGGTGAAGCTGGCGTGGTAGATCAGCTCGATGCCGTGGCGCAGCGCCTGCTGCACGCTGGCCTTACTGCGCGCGTGCACGATGAGGCGCTTGCCGCGCATCTTCACTTCTTCAGCCGCGGCGGCGACTTCCGCATCGGTCATCCAGGTGGTGTGCGAATTGGCGCCGGGCACGAAGTTGTCGCCCGACAGGTTCAGCTTGATGCTGTCGACGCCGTACTTCAGAAACATGCGCACGACCTTGCGCATGTCTTCGGCACCGTTGACATTGACGCCAAAGCTGAACTCCGGGAACGGCAGATGCGGCAGCGTCTCGTCGCCCAGGCCGCCGGGCACGGTGATCTCCTGGCTGGCGGCCAGGTAGCGCGGGCCGGGGATCTGCCCGCTGTTGATGGCATTGCGGATGACGACATCCAGCCGCGGCTTGGCGCAGGCCGCACCCAGGCAGGACGTGAAGCCAGCCTCCAGGTAGCGCTTGGCCACCTTGGCGCACCACAGCACATGTTCTTCCAGCGGCATGGTCTGGATGCCGGCCAGCGTGGCGGCGTCGTTCCAGCTCATGTGGGTGTGCGCCTCCACCATGCCGGGCATCAGCGTGGCGCCGGCGCCGTCAATCACGGTGGCGCCACCGGGTGTGATGGGCGCGGTGCTGCGGCCGACCTGACGGATGCGGTTGCCGTCGACCAGCACGCTGCCCGCGTAGGGCAGGGTGCCGGTGCCGTCGAGGATGCGCACGTTGGTGAAGAGCGTCTGGGTCATGGTGATGTGCTCCTCAGGCGGCCCAGCGGGTCACGGTGGACGGCGCGCCGCTGCGCAGCGGCCGACCGTTGCCGACCGGCGGCGCGCGGTGGAACTCGCCGTCCTTCATCACCGACAGGATGCGGCTCTGGTCCTGCAGCACCGTGATGTCGGCCAGCGGGTCGCCGTCGATCAGCAGGATGTCGGCCAGGCAGCCCTCGCGGATGTAGCCGATGCTCTTGCCCATCTTCATCATCGGCCCGCCCCAGGCGGTGGCCGACAGCAGCGCCTCCATCGAACTCATGCCGACAAACTTGACGAAGTAGTCCAGGTCCTTGGCGTTGGTGCCGTGCGGCGTCCAGGCGAAGCCGTAGTCGCCACCGGGCAGGATGCGGATGCCGCGCTTGCGCATCGCCTTCATGCTGTCGATGGCAGCGTCGAGTTCGCGGTGGTAGCCCATCTTCTTCGTCACTTCGGGCGTCAGGCCCCACTTCGACGCGTGGTGGCTGGTGTTGATCAGCCAGGCCAGCCCGGGCGCCACGAAGTGCTCAAGCTTCTTCGCCTCCAGCAGGTCGAGCGCCTCTTCGTCGGTGAAACTGGCGTGGTAGATGACCTCGATGCCCTGTTTCACGCACTGCTTCACCGACCAGACCGAGCGGGCATGCGCGGCCACGCGCTTGCCCCAGGCCTTGGCTTCCTGCACGCAGACGCGAATCTCTTCTTCGGTGAACTGGCTCATCTCGCCCGGCATGCCGGTGATCGACTCGCCACTGAGGTTGATCTTCAGCGAGTCCACGCCGTACTTGGCGAACATGCGCACGCAGCGGCGCATCTCCTCGGCGCCGCTGACGATGGCGCCGAACGCAAACTCGGCCTGTGGCAGGTGCGGCGCGGTGGTGTCGCCCAGGCCACCGGGCACGGTGATCTCCTGGCTGGCGGCCAGGTAGCGTGGCCCGACGATGGTGCCGTCGTTGATGGCGTTGCGGATCACCACGTCGAGCCGCGGCTTGGCGGCGGCGGCACCGACACAACTGGTCCAGCCCATGTCAAGGTACTTCTTGGCCACCTGGGCGCACCACAGGATGTGCTCTTCGGGCGGCATGCGCTGGATGGCGTCCAGGCTGGGCTGGTCGTTCCAGCTGAAGTGGGTGTGCGCCTCGATCATGCCGGGCATCAAGAAGGCGCCTGCGCCGTCGATGACGGTGGCGCCATTCAGCGGTGGCGTGCGCTGGCCGTAGGCTGTCTTGACGACGCGGCTGATCAAGTTGCCTTGCACCAGCACGTCGCCCATGAAAGGGGCTTCGCCGCCGCCGTCGAAGATGCGCACATTGCTGTAAAGCACGTCGGCCATGTTGTTCAAGTCCCTAGCGTTGAGTGGCCAAGAAGCCGCGCAGTTCAGCTTGGCATTCGTCTGCGCGTTCTACCGGTGTCCAATGGCCACAACGCGGCAGCACCACCACACGGGTGCTGGGCGCACCCTGCAGGCGTTCGGCCATCGTGCGCACGGCTTGCGGCGGCGCGACAACGTCCTCGTCACCGGTGACCAGCAGCACCGGGCAGGTGATGTTTTCAACCCGGGCAGCCACCGCGTCGGCCAGTGCTTCACAGGTGCGCGCATAGGCTTCGCCCGACTGGCGCATCAGGCTTTCGCGCACAAAGGCCACCGCCAGCGGCAAGCGTTGGCGTGAGTCGGCCGACACCGAAGCCGACAGCAGCGCCGAAGTGATGTCGTGCATGCCCGCCGCCCCCTCGTTGCGGGCCTTGGCGGCGCGGCCGCGCAGCCCCGTGCGGGCCGCGTCGGTGGGCGCCATCAAGGGGCCGAACAGCGTCAGGCTGCGCACCAAGGCGGGCAGCTGCACCGCCAGGTGCTGGCAAACGATGGTGCCCATCGAATGGGCCACAAAATGGGCCTTGCTGAGCCCCAGGCGCGCGCACAGGCTGGCCACCGCGTCCACCAGGCGAGCCATGGTGATGGCGCCCTCGGCCGACTGCGAGCGAGCACTGCCCGGCAAGTCCACCCGCAGCACCCGGTAACGCGCCAGCGCCGGCATCAGCGGCGTGAAGGTGTTGGAGCTGCCACCCAAGCCGTGCACGCAGACAACGGCGTCACCTTCGCCTTCGTCTTCAACGACCATGCGGTCAAAGCGGTGCAAGGGCATCTGTGGTCTGCAGCCGGTCAGGCGAAGCGGTTTTCAATGGCCCCGATGCCATCGATTTCAACCTTGACCACGTCACCTGCTTTCAACCAGCGCGGCGGTGTGAAGCCCATGCCCACACCCGCCGGCGTGCCGGTGACGATCACATCGCCCGGATGCAGGGTGATGCCGCGCGAACAGGTTTCGATCAGCGTGGCGATGTCGTGGATCATGTCGCGGGTGTGGGCGTCTTGCCGCAGTTCGCCGTTGACCCAGCCGCGCACCCGGGTGTTGGTGCCGTCCATCTCGTCGGCGGTGGTGATCCAGGGCCCCATCGGGCAAAAGGTGTCGAGGTTCTTGCCCAGGTCCCACTGGTGGTGGCGCACCTGAACGTCGCGGGCGGTGACATCGTTGGCCACGGTGTAGCCCAGCACATGATCCATGGCTTGTGAACGCGAAATGTTCAAGCCGCCTCGGCCGATGACCACGGCCAGTTCACTTTCGTAGTCGATCTGCAGCGACACGTGCCGGGCCGGCAGCTTGACCACGTCACGCGGGCCCACCACACACTCGGCCAGTTTGGTGAAGACCATCGGCCAGCCTTCTTCCTTGGGCAGCGTTTCGCGAAACACCGTGGTCGCCAGCTCGGCGGCGTGGGCACGGTAGTTGCGCCCGACACAGAAAAGGCTGCGCAAGGGGCGCGGCAGTGGCGCGCCAAGTTCCACCGCGGACAGCGGCAAGCGCGACCCTGTCGCACGGGGCATGGGCTCACCGCGCGCCAAAGCCTGAATCAGGCGCAGCACCCCGCGGTGGGGGTCGGGCACAGCCAAAGGCGTGACCTCGCTGCCGCAGGGCGATACCGTGCCCGCGTGCCAAGACCCACCCCAACGCCAACTGGCCAATCGCATTCAGTTTGTCTCCAGAAGCCCGCGGGTCTCAAGGCGACAAACGACGCCCAGGCTGCGATGCAACGAACTCAATTCCCACCCGGCAGACATTCTTCAAATTTGAGACTTGTGTCTCAAAACGGGATGGGTGCATCATAGGCGGCAGTTCACCTTGCTTACAAGCAGGGCACTGACCGCCTGCACCCCGGACATACCCGCATGCCCCGCATCCGACACAAGATCACTGAAGCTCCGCCACCGCCAGCGCGTGGCGTCAAAGCGTCGACCTTCAAGCTGCTGCTGGACACGGCCATGCAGCTGATCCAGGCCGACGGCCGCATCCCTTCCGTGGCCGAAGTCGCGGTGCGGTCGGCGGTATCGCGGGCTACGGCATACCGCTACTTTCCGAGCCGCAGCGTGCTGACCACTGCGGTCATTGACGCGTCGCTGGGCCCAGTGCGCACCGTTGCATCCGACAGCGCAGGGGGTCGCGAGCGGGTGCGCGAGCTGTTCAAGCGCACCTTCCCGCGCTTCACGGAATTTGAGCCCCAACTGCGTGCTGCGGCCCAGCTGTCCTTGGAACAAGGCGCGCTGGAACGGGCGGGGCTGCTGGAAGAGGAACCTTATCGGCGGGGTCACCGCATCCGGATCCTGGAGCACGCCATCGCGCCCCTGGCACCCGAGCTGCCAGCGCCAGTGCGCGAGCTGCTGCACCACGCTTTGTCGCTGGTCTATGGCATCGAGCCCTACATCGTCTTGAAAGATATCTGGGGGCTGCCCAACCGCGAAGTCGAACGGGTGGCGCTGTGGATGGCCGACGCTTTGATCGACGCTGCGTTGCGCGACGCTGCGTTGCGCAACGCTTGGCCTGCCAGTAAAACGCTGACCCAGACGGCAACGAAGCAGCCCACCAAGCGCCCCGTCGGTCCCCGCGGTCCCGCAACCAAGCGGTCTGAATCCGAATGAACCCCATACCCGGCCCCGACTGGTACGACGCCCAATACGACGCACGCGCCGGCATCGCCGAGCAAGCCGCCATCCGCCAGTCCTGGGTGGACCGATCGCGGCAGGCCCGGTCCGCTCTGCCCTGCCAGCTGGACCTGGCCTACGGCCCACACCGCAGCGAGCGCCTGGACATTTTTGGCGCCCATGCGCAGCCTTCGCAGCCTGCGCAGCGTTCAAGGCGTTCGCCAGGCGTGCAGGAGCAGCGGCGTGTGCGCGGTGGTGCCCCCGTTCTGGTCTACATCCATGGCGGCTACTGGCGCGCGCTGGACAAAAGCGACCAGTCCTTTGTAGCCACGCCCTTTGTGGACGCTGGCGCGCTGGTGGTGTTGCCCAACTACGCGCTGGCCCCTGCGGTCAGCGTGCGCCACATCGTGCTGCAGATGGTGCAGGCCCTGGCCTGGGTTTACCGCAACATCGCAGCGCATGGCGGCGACCCCCATCGCATCACGGTGGCCGGCCATTCGGCAGGCGGGCACCTGGCGACGATGCTGCTGGCCGCCCACTGGCCCAGCGTGGGCGCCGACCTGCCGCGGCAACTGTTGCAAGGCGCCCTGTCGGTCTCCGGCCTCTACGACCTGGAGCCGTTGCGCCACGCGCCCTTCCTGGCCAGCGACTTGAAACTCACGGCGCAAGAGGCCCGGGCGCTGAGCCCTGCCTTCATGCCGGCGCCCCAACAGGGGCACCTGGTGGCTGTGGCCGGCGGCGACGAGAGCACTGAATTTTTGCGCCAGAACAACCTCATCCAGCAGGCTTGGGGTCCGGCTGCCGTGTCGGTTTGCGAGACCCTGCCGGCACGCCACCACATGAACGTGCTGCACGACCTGGCCGAGCCCGGTTGCCGTTTGCACAGCTTGGCAAAAGGCTTGCTGGGTCTGGGCTGAAATTCACGCCGGCACGGCCTTGAAGAGGTACTGAAACACCTGCGCGTCCTGCACCGCCTGCTCCGGGTCGGCCCCGCCAGCGCGGGCGATGGCGCGCACACCGTCGAGCAAGGCAGCGGGCGGTTCTTGCGGCAGGCGACGCGCCAGGCCCGACTCCACGCGCCAACCGGCTTGTTGAAACATCTCGATCATGGTCACGCGGGTGAACCAGCGCACGTGCGTGCGGTCGAGCAGACCTGAGTCTTCGTAACGGAACAAGCCCGTGGCCAGACGCATCTGCACGCTCCAGTGCTGGGCGTTGGGGATGCAGGTCACCAGGCAACCGTCGGCGTCGATCTGCTGGCGAATCTGCCGCACCACACGCCAAGGGTCACGCAGGTGCTCCAGGCAGTCGCCAAAGACCCAGCAGTCGCTGGGGAAGAGCCGGCCAAAGGCCGCCTGGTCAAAGAGTTCGATGTCGCCGGCCAGTGCCACGTCGCAGCGTTGTTGGGCCACGGCGGCGTAGTCGGGGTCGATGTCGATGCCGGTGTAGTGCACCGCCGGGTTGAGAGTCCTGAAGGCCTGCGCCAGCGCACCGTGCATGCAGCCCACCTCCACCACACGACGCGCGCTGCGGGGCATCAGACCCAGCAGGTCGTGGTTGACCACAGCATGGGCCGGTGTTTGTTTCATCAGCGCCGCGGTGGACGGGGCCGGTTCGGCCCGCTGTGCAGCGCCTTCGCGTCCCGCCTGTTCTTGCATCACTGCAGCCATTGGTTCACCCCGCGGCCCAACGACAGGAGATTGGCGTTGAGTTGTTGTCCATCGTGCAGCGCATTCACATAGTTGATGCGCAGGTTGTAGTGCTCGCCTTCGGCGCCCATCACGTCAAACAGGCTGCGCTTGCCCAGTTGCTGCCACTGCTGCAGCGTGAAGTTGCGCACCTGGTCGCTGTCGCGCAGCACGGCGCCGACACGGCGCGCGCGGTCAAAGCTGCTGGTCGTTTGTTCATGGACTTCGGCCACCCGAAACCGCCGCAGCTCAACGGCTTCGGCACGCTGCATTTCAGCCGCCCGTGCGCGCTTGCGCGCTGCATCGGTGGCGGGGGCCAAGCCGGGGCTGAGCAAAGGCACGCTTAGTGAAAGACCTACCGCAAACGTGCCGTAGCGGGTGGGACCGCGGGTGCCGCCGCCGCCATTGGCCTGGGTACCGTTCAGGGTCCAGCTGAGCTGGGGCTTGCCGGCGGCCTGGACCGACTGGGCAAAGTGATCAGCGGCCTGGGCTTGCGCGGTCAGGGCGGCGATTTCGCTGCTTTGCTCCACCTCGGCCACCAGGCCGTGAAATTCAGGCACGGTCAGCAACAGACTGGGCAGGCCACCCACGCTGGGCAGTCCGTCGCCCACCAGGCGACGCAGGCGGGTTTCGACCTGGCGAACCTGCGACTGCGCTTGCGACAAGGACAGTTCGGCTTGCTGTTGTGACTTGCGGGCCTGCACCAGTTCGCTGGCACGGCCGCGGTCGACACGAACGATGGTCTCCAGCGCCTCCACCAAACAGGCCATCTTGCGCACGTACTGGCCATAGACCACCACGTGCTGGCGATAGCGGCTGCGTTCCAGCGCCAAGGACACCGTGTTCAACGCCAGTTGCTCTTGCGCGGTGAGTTGACCGTAGCGGGCGGACTCGGCCAACTGGGTGCGCCAATCGGCAAGGCGGTCGGTGCGGCCGCCGTCGTACAAGAGCTGGCTGGCACTGATGTTGGCGCGCAACTGCAACGCTGAAAACTCGGTGCCCAGTTGCCGGGTGCTGGCCAGGTCGGGGCCCAGGCCCGCGCCCAAACCCGCCTGGATGCGCTTGTCGGCGCGCGTGACTTCCACGTCGTCCAGCGCCGCTTCGGCGAGCAGCCGGGCTGCGCCCACCTGATGGCTGCGGCCCAGTGCCTCACGCACCATGGTTTGCAAAGCGGTTCGGGGGTCTTGATCGGCAGACCTGGGGCTGGCCGGTGCTTCCAGGCTGGACTCGACCAGCGCTTCGTCGACACAGCGTGCCGCCAGCGGGCTGGACCCAACCAAAGCCACGGCAAACAACGCGGCCCGGAGCTCAGGGCGTTTGAAACGGCCCCAGCCAGCGGCAGCTGAGTGGCGGTGGTGAACAGAGCGCACTGGGCGCATGGCATGGCTCCGGCAAGGCGCAGCCGCAGCGGGTTGGCGGAGCGCTGGGGCAGTCTGCCGCGTGGCCACAAAGGGCGATGGCTGGATGTCGGGGGCTAAGGGTGGTCAATTCCCCGGCTCAGACCACCCAGACCCCGGGTGGTGGGCCCAACCCCGGGCTCAACCCGTCGGGATCAACCTTTTGGATCAACCCGGCTGCACGCCAAACAGCCAGGCTACGACGCTGAAGCTGCCAAAGGCCATCACCGTGCTGACTATGATGATGCGCGCAATGCGCCCGCTGTTGGCGCCATAGCGCTCGGCCAACAGCGACACGCTGCTGGCGCTGGGCAGGGCCGCCACCAGCGTGAGCACGGTGATCTGAAAGCCCGTGATGGGCGCGCCCAGTTGGCGCGCGGCCAGGCCCACGCTGAGCACCAGCAAGGGGTGCAGCACCAGCTTGATCAAGGCCACCGGAAGGTAGTCCACCAAGGCCGTCTGGAACTTGGCGTGTTGGCCTGAGCGATACAAGACCGCGCCGATGGTGAACAGCGCCACCGGCGTGGCCGCGTCGGCCAGCATGAAGACCACGCTCTGCACCGGTGCCGGCAAGCTGAGCTGGGCCACCGAGAACACCGCGCCCAACGCAATCGACCACGGCAAGGGGTTGGACACGGTGCCGCGCAAGGCCCGCAGCGCCGCCGCCCGCGCGCCGTTGTCGACACCACCGGGCTTGACCGAGCCGGCCTGCGCCAGTGCGATGCACAGAGAACTGGTGACGAAAATGTCGGCCAGTATCGAGCAGATCATGGGCCCGACCGCCGCTTTGCCCAACAGCGCCACCAGCAAAGGCACGCCCATGAAGCCGGTGTTGGGAAAGGCGGCCACCAGCGCCCCAAAGGCCGCGTCCTTCATCGGCACCCGCTCGTTCAGGCTGACCGCCACGGTGAAAAAGACCATCAGCAAGGCGCAGCTGACGTAGACCGCCAGCACCGCCGGGTTGAGCAGCTCGCCGATCTGGGTGCTGGAGCCAAAGCGAAACAACATGCACGGCAAGGCAAAGTACAGCACAAAGGCGTTCAGACCTGGGATGGCACTTTCGGGCAACACGTGGCGCCGTGCGGCCAGGTAGCCACACAGAACCAAGGCAAAAAACGGGACCGTCACGGCCAGGATGGCTTGCATAGCCTTGCAGTATCGGGCAGGCCGAACCCAGCGCTTGTCGGCCCAGGGCCGGTTCCATCGCTTGGCGCTGGTTATGCCTGCAACAAGCCGCCGCCAAAGACGAAAAGACCAGCCACCTGGTCTTGGCGATGGACAAGCTGGGCGTCTGTCGTCCGCTGCTACCCGGGCCGCCCTGAACCGCCAGTGCGCACCAAGGCTTCCTGGCTGCAACCGGCCGACTGGTGCGAGAAGTTCCAGGACTTGGCCCAGTTTTCCGGCAAAGGCCCGATTCGGTCGTGGTGGCCAACGATGGCCGAACCGTCGGTGCTGCTGGTCCAGGCCTTGCACGTGGTGTCGGTCTGCGGCGCAAAGGCGGTGCCGTCGGCGCGCGAACCGGTCAGGATGTCGTGCTGGTTGGGCGTGTCACCGCGGCCATTGACGACCCGGCCACGCTCGTCCAGGCCGGTGGCCTTGCTGATCAGGTTGCCGTCGTGAAGATGGCTCACGTCACGGGCAATCAGCTCGCCTTTGGCGTTGAACCAAGGGCCATTGCCGATGCGATCGCGCGCGTTGGTTGAAGGCACGCCACAAAGACCTGCTCGGGCAGGCTGGGCCCGCTCAAACGCGTCCACAGCACCAAACCAGTGGCATGCGGTTGCCCGGAAGCAATGCCCAGGGCAAAGCGTGGCGTGTCGGCGGCCCGGGCGTGGCGAACAAAGCTGGGTGCCAGGCAAGCGGCCGTCGCACCGCCCAGCAGGTGTCGGCGCAGCATGGCGCTTCAGCGTGGCGGCAACGCGGCAGGCCGCGCCAGGTCGTCCAGGCTCAAGCCTTTTTCGCGCAGCACGGCTTCCAGCAAGGGCTGCAGCGCACCCAAGCGCTCTTCAATGGCGTCACGCACGGTGTCGACAAACACCTGCGTGCTGCGTTCGATTTCCAGGTTCAGCGCAGCCCCCGGGGCCTTGTCGGCAAAGGTGGTCATGCGCAGGGTCTCGGGGATCAGCCAGACCTCAAACCAGCCGCTGCCGTCGCTGGCCCGGTGGGCTTCGGCCACCGTCAGGCTGGCGCCGTTGACGGCGACATAGCCCTTGGCAAACACATAGCGCATCCAGGGCGCGGGCACCGCCACGCGCACGACACGGTTGTTGGGGGGTTCGCGAACTTCCGCCACCTGGGCCTTGAAGTCGATGTGGCCCGACAAGGGGTGGCCACCAATTTCGGCACCGTCGCGCGCCGCGCGCTCGACGTTGATGCAGCTGCCCGGAACCAGGTCGCCCAGTGTGGTCAACGCCAGGCTTTGTTGCATGACGTCGAAGTCGGCCGCGTCGGTTTGCCCAAGGGAGCCGCCCAAGGCCGTCACGGTCAGGCAAACGCCGTCCACCGCCACACTGGCGCCCACGGCCAAGCCCTGACAGAAGCCCGGCTCGAAGGCCAGCGTGAAGCTGCGCAGACCGGGGCGGTCTTGCAGTTGCGCGACCGTGGCCACGCCTTGAACGATGCCGGTGAACATATCGCCGCAAGCTTATCAGCCTGCAGCGCTATCGGGGGGCGGGCGGGCAGGCGGGCCAGCGCCGCGCGCGCCCGCGGCCAGGGCTAATGCATGGCGCCAGTGGCACGCTGGCTTTGAGCGTGCAGCGGAAACAGGTCCTGAATGGCCCGCAAGGCGTTGAGCTTGAGGTGCGGAAACAATTCGGCCAAGGCACGCTGGGCCTCGGCTTCGCGCAAGAGATCTTCCCGCGCGGGGTGAACGGTCTTGGTCGCGGTGGTGATGGGCAACAAAGTGAACTCCCTGGGTCTTCTTGGTATGGCCCAGATTCTGCGAAGTCCCCGTTTCAAGACCATGGCTTGCCTTGTTTCAAGTGTTGCTGTTCACACCTTCAGGCCATCGTCCGCGGCCCCAGCGCCCAAACCGAAGTGGGCTCACTCTTGCCTTTGAAGAGAACGGTGCCCATGTCATCGGGCGCAAACGTGGAGCCCAAGGCCAGGCACGCCACACCGTCGAGCAAAATGGAGCGATCCACCTGCTTGGTGTGGGCTTCCAGGCGCGCCGCCAGGTTCACCGTGTCGCCGATGCAGGTGTAGGTAGCGCGCTGCTGCGTACCGGTGTAGCCGGCCACCATCTCACCCGTGGCAATGCCAATGCCGATGGAAATGGCCACCTTGCCCGCGGCCAGCCGTTCCGCATTGAGCAGATCCACCAGCTCCAGCATTTCCAGTGCAGCGCGAGCAGCCGCCGTGCTGTGGTCGGCCAAAGGCAAGGGGGCACCAAAGATGGCCATCAGCCCATCGCCCACCATCTGGTTGACCACGCCGCCCGCCGCCGTGATGGCCTCGAACATCAGTGTGTAGTAGGTGTTGAGCAACTCGATCGTTTCTTCCGGGCTTTGCCGTTCCACCAAGGCCGTGAAGCCGCGGATGTCGCTGAACATCACGGTGCCCACCACGCGTTTGCCACCCAGGGAAAAACCGCTTTGCTGCAGGTCATCGGCAACCTCGGCGGTGGCAAACCGGCGCACCATTTCCTTTTGCTGGTCGCGCAGGCGCTTTTTCTCCAGGCAGGCCTGCAGGCGCGCTTTCAACAGCACCGCATTCAGCGGCTTGGGCAGGTAATCTTCGGCGCCCAGCTCGATACAGCGAACCACGTTGCCGATGCCTTCGACCGAACTGGTCACGATCACCGGCAGGTCGCGCAGCCTGCGATCGGCCTTCAAGGCGGCCAGCACTTCAAAGCCGTCCATCTGCGGCATCTCGATGTCCAGCAGCAGCAGGTCAAATTCCTGGCTTCGCAGCATGTGCAGGGCCTCGAGCCCGTCCACCGCCAACCAGACGCGGTGGCCTTGTTGCTCCAGGCTGCGCGACAGCAGCAGGCGGTTGACCTTGTTGTCGTCGGCCACCAGCAAACGCGCGCTGTCAGCCACGTGCCAGCTCCTGCAGGGCTGCGGCAGCGACCCGATAGGCTTCGTCCAGCGCATCGATGGCCAGCAGGTCCAGCTTGGCGTCGGCCGCCATGCCGTCCAGTTCCAGCCGCCGCGCCAGGGCACACATCTGCAGGGCGCCGAAGGTGGCACTGTTGCTCTTGAGCGAGTGCGCAGCGCGGCGGAAAACATCGGCGTCGCCCGCCGCTCTGGCCTGGCGCAGGTCGGCCAACATGCGGGGCGCTTCTTCCAGAAAAGTGACCACCAATTCGGCCACAAACTCAGGTCCCGCGGTGTCGCTCAGCTCACTGAAGACGGTCTGATCGATGATGCTCACTTACAGGACTCCTCGGTAGGGCACAGCCATCAGTGCGTCAATCAACTGATCCACGCGGATAGGCTTGGTGACGTAGTCGTCCATGCCAGCTGCCAGGCAGGCTTCGCGGTCGCCCTGCATCGCATTGGCGGTCATGGCCACGATGCGTGGGCGGCTTTCGACGGACCAGCGAGAGGTGATGCGACGGCTGGCTTCCAGCCCGTCCATCTCGGGCATCTGCACGTCCATCAGCACCAGGTCGTAGGTCTGGCGTTCGATGCCCTCGATGGCCTCGATGCCGTTGGCAGCCAGATCGGCACGGTAGCCCATGCGCTGCAGCAGGCGCAACGCCAGCTTCTGGTTCACCACGTTGTCTTCGGCCAGCAAAATGCGCAATGGGTGGCGCCGGGCCAGATCGGGATCGATGCTGTCCTGGGCCGCAACCTTGGGCGCTGCACGGGGCGCGGCCTGGTGCAGCGCATCGTGGGCCAGCAGCGTGACCAAGGTGTCGAACAGCGCGCTCTGCCGCAAGGGCTTGCTCAGCGTAGCGGCGAACAGGCTGTCGTGCACCTCGCGCCGCCCCAGCGAACTGAACAGCACCAGCGGCAGCGTGTGACCTGCGGCGCGGATGCGCCGGGCCAGCTGGGATCCGTCCAGGCCCGGCATGTGCATGTCCAGTATCGCCAGTTCGCAAGGCTGCTGCTGCAACACCGCCAGCACACGATCGGGGTCCTCACAGGTCACGGCCTCCATGCCCCACTTGGCGGTCTGCAACGCCAGGATGCGCCGGTTGGTGGCGTTGTCGTCCACCACCAAGATTCGCCGGCCCTTCAGTGCCGGCTGCTCACCCGTGTACTCGCGTTTGCTGCCGGGTGGCAATGGCACGTCCGGTGCCTGGATGCTGAAGTGGAAACTGCTGCCCTGGCCCGGCCCGGCGCTGAAGGCGTGCATGCTGCCGCCCATCAGCTCAGCCAGCAGCTTGGCGATGGCCAGGCCCAGACCCGTACCGCCGTACTTGCGGGTGGTGCTGCTGTCGGCCTGGCTGAACTTCTGGAACAGACGCGACATGCCTTCTTCGTTCAGCCCAATGCCGGTGTCTCGCACGGCAAAGTGCAGCGCACCGTTTGTGGCCGACACGGTCAGCACCACTTCGCCCTTTTCGGTGAACTTCACGGCGTTGCTCAGCAGGTTCAGCAGCACCTGCCGCAAACGCGTCACGTCACCCAGCACGGCAACTGGCACCTCGCCTTCAAAGACGTAAGCCAGGTCCAAGTCCTTGTCTGCCGCGCGCGTTGCAATCATGTCCAGTGCGCTTTCGATGCAGTCACGCAGGTGGAAGGGCTGGCGCTCGATGTCCATGCGACCGGCCTCGATCTTCGAGAAATCCAGGATGTCGTTGATGATGGTCAGCAGTGATTCGCCGCTGTCGCGGATGGTCGATGCAAATTCACGTTGCTCCTCGTTCAGCGGGGTGTCCAACAGCAGACCACTCATGCCGATGACGGCATTCATGGGCGTGCGAATCTCGTGGCTCATGGTGGCCAGGAAGGCGCTCTTGGCTTCATTGGCGCCCTCGGCCAACGCACGGGCCTCTCGCGCTTCAGCAAAGAGCTGCGCGTTTCGGATGGCCACGCCCACGCCTGCCGCCAAGGTCGACAACAGGTTTTGGTCGGACAGCGTGAAGCGACCCTCGCGTTGCGTGCTCTGCACGCTGATGACACCGACTGCGCGCCCCCTGGTCGAGATCGGAACGCCCAGGTAGGACGCAACCGGTGTGCCCGCCCGCGTCGCGCCCATGGCCTGGGCCGCCGCATCGACGGACTGGTTGAGCAACAGTGGAAGGCCGGTCTCAATGACCTTGCTCGTCAGACCGGAACCCAGGGGCAGCGGTGACATGTCATCACCATGGACATAGGGGAAACGGATCAACTGGGCGGCTTCGTCGAGCAAGGCCACGTAAACGATGTCGGCCTGGAAGGTTTCGCGCATCCTGTCTCCCACGGCGCGGATGAGTTCTTGCAGGTCAATCTTGCTCGACAGCGCCTGACCCAGCGCGTTGACGGTGGCCAGTTCATGGGCGCGCTGCTCGGCCTGGGACTGGGCCGTGCGCGCCTCGGACGTGCGCAGTTCCAGCTGGGCGGTGCGGGCGGCCACCTGGGCCTCCAGCCCTTCACTCCATCGCACATTGCTCAGTGCCACGGCCGCTTGCGCCGCCAACATGCCCAGCAAGTCGCGGTCACTGTCGCCAAAGCGACCGAAACCACCCTGTATGTCGGCGTACAGGTAGCCCAGAACCCGCCGCTGTGCCACCAAGGGCGCGACCAGGCAGCTGCGTTGGTCAACCGCCGCTGCGCCAGCCGGACCGTGGCGCAGGCTCAGCGTTTGGCTGCTGTGGGCTTCCAGCAGCCAAGGTGTCACCGCCTGCAACAGCGCCGCACGGTCCTGCGGCGTGTCTTCGTCCAATGGCATCTGGGCACCCACCAGCGTCAAGCCTGAGGCGCCGACATTCGGTTCTGGGTCGTGCAGCACCAACAGCACGCGTTCCGCGCCGCTCAGTTCCACCAGCTCGTCGATCAAGAACGCATGCAATTCCGCTTCGCTGCGAATCTCGTTCAGCCGCACCCCCGTGTCCACCAATCGCTTGAACGGTTCGCCCACATCACTGGGCAAAAGCAGGTGGGCCAAGCGCTGCTCTTCGGGCAGGGCACGACGAGCGGCCTGTTGGACCCAAGCCAACGTGATGTGGCGGTTGACCGGAACCTTGTTGAGGAAGCTGCGCCGCAGGCCCTCGTCGCGGACATTCTTGACGCCCTCCAGCATGAAACGATAAGCCTGCTCCAGCGCCGTCCAGGCCTGGTCAGCCAGTCTATTGGCCAGCAGGGCGCGATGGTGGTGCCACCACACCTGGGGGGCTTCAGTCACGTCCAGGGTGGCCAAGTCGTGTGATCGGTGCAGGGCGACAGCCAAACGGCTGCTGCGCAGCGCCAAACGGGGCTTCGCGCTGGCCAGCTGGGCCTCAGTCAACTTGGCCAGCGAAGCAATGTGCAGGCCTGCCCGGCCTTTCATGCCCTGCGCCTGTTGGCACGCCGCTTGGAAGTGGCTGACTGCCTTTTCAAATTGACCTTCCGCCAAGGCCAGGCCGCCACGGGTATGACCCAAGATGAGCGCAGCGCGGGGGTCGGCAAAAGTCAGCAGCAATTGCTCGTACTCGGCCAACAACTGGCGAGCGGTCGCGAGGTCTCGGTACTGGCATGCAAAACTGGCTGCACTGCCGAGCATGGCGGCCAGCAGGTTGTTCAGCCCCAGCTTGCGCTGCGTTTGCAAGATCGTGGCGTTCAGGCGCCTGGCGTGCGGGTACAGGCCCAGCGTTGCAAGCGCCACCGCGTAATTGCCCAGCGGCGCCAGGCGTCCAATCGTGTGGCCCGCCCGGTCGTAGACCTCCATGGCCTGCTGGTAGCCCCTGAGCCGAGCCGCCAGGTCGGTTTCTGTCGCGGTCAGCGCATTGAGGGCGCGGCCCCAGGCAAAGTGGTCACCGCAGACCCGGGCCTGCTGGATCGCCTCGCGCGCACTCGACCGCGCCGCCTCGGTGTCACCGAGGAGCATTTGGTTCCAGGCCGACGCAGCGGCCGATCGGGCCTGCCCAGACAGGTCACCCAGGCTCGCATACATCGTCTTGGCGGCTTGCGCTTCTTCAACCCCTGAACCTGTGCCGCTGCGCGACCGGCTGTCTGCGCAACGCAGCAAGGCCAGGGCATGAATGGCCGGATCCCCAGCACGCCGAGCCAGCCGCAGCGCCGCGGCCGTGGCCGCTTGCATGTCTGACAAACGACCCATGCGAGCCAGCGGCTCCGCCAGCGCACACTGAGCGCGTGCCTGATAGGCCACATCTTTGGCACGCCGGGCTGCCAGCAAAAGCGCATGCGCGTCGGCCAGGGACTCTGGCAGGTGGCCCTGCGCAAAGTGCGCCGTGCTGCGCAGTTCAAGCAAAGGCAACCTTTGCAGGTGCAAAAGGCCGAGCTGCTTCAGCGCGTGGTCACATTGCTCGATGGCCCTGGCCTGCTGACCCACCCGCACCAACTCCGCCACGGCGCCGATGGCGGCAGCCGCTTCGAAGTTTGACAGTTCAACCTTGCTGGCGCACATGGCTGTTGCTCAGCGCCTGCATCAAGGCATCCACGCGAATCGGCTTGGTTACATAGTCATCCATGCCGGCAGCCAGGCACGCCTCGCGATCACCTTGCATGGCGTTGGCGGTCATGGCGATGATTCTGGGCCTGTCGTTTGCACTCCATTTTGACGTTATACGCCGGGTCGCCTCCAGCCCATCCATCTCGGGCATCTGCACGTCCATCAGCACCACGTCGTAGGTTTGGCGGGCCACGCACTCGACAGCTTCAATGCCGTTGCTGGCCAGGTCGGCTCGGTAGCCCATTTGTTGCAACAAGCGCATGGCCAGTTTCTGGTTGACCACGTTGTCTTCGGCCAGCAGGATGCGCAGCGGGTGGCGTTGGGCCAGGTCGGCATCCAGGCGTGGCTTGGTCGGCGATGCAGGGGCGGCCAAAGCCACCGCGCTTTCGCTGGCCAACAAGCTTGCCAGCGTGTCGAACAACTGGCTCTGGCGCAGCGGCTTGGTCAGCGTAGCGGCGAAAACGCTGTCACCGGCCTCTTTGCGACCCATCGAACTGAACAGCACCAGTGGCAGCGAATGACCGGCTCTGCGGATGGCCTTGGCCAACATCGTGCCGTCCATGCCCGGCATGTGCATGTCCACGATGGCCAGGTCGTAGCGCTGGTCGGCCGGCTGGTTCTGAAGCATCTGAAGTGTCTGCGCCGGGAACTCGGTGTCGTGCACCACCATGCCCCATTTGGCGGTTTGCAACGCCACGATGCGCCGGTTGGTGGCGTTGTCATCCACCACCAGGATGCGCCGGCCCTTCAGCGCCTGCTGCTCGCCGATGAAATCGCGCCGCGTGCCCTGCGGCAGTTCTGCTGCTTTGCAGCCGATCGTGAAGTGGAAGCTGCTGCCCTGCCCCAGTCCGGCGCTCAGGGCCCACATGGTGCCGCCCATCAGCTCGGCCAGCAACTTGCTGATGGCCAGGCCCAGCCCGGTGCCGCCGTACTTGCGCGTGGTGCTGCTGTCGGCCTGGCTGAACTTCTGGAACAGGCGCGACAGGCCGGCCTCAGACAGGCCAATGCCGGTGTCGCGCACGCTGAAGTGCAGCCGGCTGCCGCCCTCGGTCTGTTCGTCGCCTTCCACGCGCACCGTCAGCACCACCTCGCCCTTGTCGGTGAACTTGACGGAGTTGCTCAGCAGGTTCAGCAGCACCTGGCGCAGCCTTGTGACGTCGCCGCTGATGGCCGGTGGCACTTCGCCTTCGAACACGTACGCGATGTCCAGGTGCTTCTCGGCCGCGCGGCCACCAATCAGGTCCATGGCGGATTCGACGCACTCGCGCACGTCGAAGGGCTGCGACTCGATGTCCATGCGCCCGGCCTCGATCTTCGAGAAATCGAGGATGTCATTGATGATGGTCAGCAGCGAATCGCCGCTGTCGCGGATGGTGGAAGCGAAGTCGCGCTGGTCGTCGGTCAGCTGCGTGTCCAGCAGCAGCCCGCTCATGCCGATCACCGCGTTCATCGGCGTGCGGATCTCGTGGCTCATGGTCGCCAGGAAGGCGCTCTTGGCTTCATTGGCGCTTTCTGCAAGAAGCCTTGCGGCTTCAGCCTGGGCACGCGCCTCCTGCGTCTCCTTGAACATCTTCGCGTTCTGGATCGCGATCACCGCCTGGTCGGCAAACCCCTCGAACAAAGCACACTCCTTGTCGAGAAACCCGCCGAGCCTGCGTCGCGCGACCACGATCAGCCCGATGCCCTGACCTTCCCACAGCATCGGCACGCTCAGCGACGAGTAACTGTGACCAAAACGGCGCGCGACGACCCGCAGGCTCTCAGGGGTGTCTGCGCCGTTCAGGACATCCGCATACTGGAGTGACCGCCTTTCGCGGAACGCCGCCTCCATCTGGGAGC
>JAYVSX010000337.1:0-3474 GCA_043774975.1 Rubrivivax sp. | reverse complement strand
GACGAGGTCATTGGTGGATGAACTGCAAGGCGGCACCCGGCGGGCTATGACGATGTTCGCCACTTCGACGTTGAGCTGATGTTCAAGCCACCCTTGCAGCTGGCGGTCGTTGTCAAAGTAGCGCCAGACACCGCGGTGCTTCACGCGCACGCAGCCGTGTCTCACCATCAGCACCTTGAGCACCTGGTGGCCGTAAATCTTGTGACAACTGAGCGCCTGGTGCACATCGGCCGCCGTGGCGCCGTTAGGGCGCAGCACCAAGATCAGAGCCTTGGCCAGCCCTTGCCCCTTTGCCGCGATCACGGCAGCACCTGAAAAGGCAGGTTGCTGTGGCGCGCAATGAGCACCACAGCCACGACGATGAGGATCGCTACCAGAATCATCGTCCAGTCCCGCCACCAGGCGCAGTTTTTGGGCGGGCCGAAGTACTGACGGGCGGCGTGGCGGCGCACACGGCGCCGGCGGCGGGCCGAACGGGCGCAGTCACGGTAGTCACGCCAGATGGAGCGGCTGACCGAAGCCATCTGGCTCAAGGCGCCCCACAGCGTGGGACGGTAGTCGTTGGGGTACCAGTTCATAGTAGGTTCACTCCTTGGTGACAGCTGGCGGCTTGGCACCGCCGTTGAAGTGCGGGCAGACGCCTGCGCGCGCATAGGCGCCAGTGCCCCTGCAGGCGTGGTGGCATTCGCGGTGCTGGGGGTTGGCGGTCTTCTTCGGGTCGCGTTCCTGAACGTCTTGGCAGACGCGCGTGGACACGTCGCCCATCACGGGGCACTCGCACATGGCGCTGAGCAGCTCGCCACGCACGCGCCGCTCAATGCGCGTGGTGGCGGCCTTGTAGGCGCCGTTGAGCACTTGGCTCACGGTGGCCTCGCTGACGCCCACGCGGTCGGCTGCCTGGGCTTGGCTGGTGCGCTTGGCCTCAGTGCGCCAGGCTTGCAGCCAGTCGGGCTCATCCACTGGGGGAAGCGCAGCCAGCACGCGGGCTTCGATGCGGTCAGTCTTGGCCATGTACTTCCCCCGCAGCACCAGGCTGAGCGTGGTGTGGCTGAGCGCCAAACGCACGGCGGTTCGGCGCATGCCATTGGCATCCACGGCCGCCTGCAGGCGCGTGATCCACGCGGGCGTCATTCATGGGCCTCGCCCGCGTTGCAAGCCTGGTAGGCGTCGGCCAGGTTGCGCGCTCCCTGTTGGTCCTTCAGCTTGGCCAGCAGGCCTTTGGCGACGGCGTCAAAGTCATGCTTGTTGGCGATGGGCAAGCCCTGCACACCCCAGGCCGCGCCGGTGTTGGGGTCGTACACGCCAGTACCGTCTTGCCGACGGATGGGCGCTGCGGGCCCGGTGTCGCGCACCAAGGCCCACACGTCGCGGCTGGCGGGCCGGCCGCTCACGCGGGCCTGCACCAGGCGCAGGAAGCCCGCGCGGGCCAGAGCGCGACAGTACTTGTGCACCGCGCTCTCGCTGGCTGTGGTTGTGCTGACCAGGTCGGCGGTGGTGAAGCGCGTGCGCATGATCCGCATGGACTGCCACACCTGATGCAGCCGCGGCGCTTGGTGCGTCGTGCTGTAGGCAGCTACCGTGCGGGCCATGTCAGATCAGCCCTTCTGTGCGCGGCGCGCCGCCGATGAATAGCTTGCGATCGCCCCATTTCTCGGCGCTCACGGACTTCCAGCCGTTGGCCTTGGCCAGCACCTCGATGCGGGCCATGCCCACCACCATGTTGCCGATGGAGCCCTTGGCTTCGGCGTGAAGCTGAGCGAGCAGCTCGTCGTCAATGGCCACTTCGCACACGGTGGTCGCCAGTGTGCGCGCGTCCTCCAGGTCAGAGGGCAGGAACTCCACCCAGTGGCTGATGCGGCGCGTGAGCTGCTTCTTGTGCACCAGGCGCTTCTCGATGTGGGCCATGCCGATCAGCACCACCGGGGCGCCGCTCAGGTCATGCATGTCGCGCAGACATTCCAGCATCTCGGTGTGCCGGCTGAGATAGTCGGCCTCGTCGACGAACAGTGGCCGCTGTGTGGCCGAGAGCCGCTCGGTGATGAAGTCCAGCATGGCCTGGCGGCGATGAAGCGGGTCTGCTTTCAGCTCGCGCATGATGGTGGTGAGCATGGCGGTGGGCGTCCACTGGCTGGTGGCCCGCACGTAGACGCCCTGAGTCTTGTTGACCAGAGCCGTGATGGCACTGGTCTTGCCCGCACCGGTGTAGCCGTACACCAGGCCCATGCCAGGGACACCGCGGTCGCGCGTGGCCAGGGCTTCAAACGCGATTTGTAGTGAGGCCACGTTCTTGGTGGGTGCAAGTTTGTTGCGCATTCGGTAGACTCCTTTTCGTTGTGTTGGGGTTTGCGGTCGTGTTGCGCGATCGCAGCCCCGTTCAAACCGCCCCCGGTGACCCTGCAACGGTCCCGGGGGCGTCTTCTTTCAGCGCGCCGATCTGCTCGCTGACAAGCTCTTGAATGCGGCGGAAGCTGGCGGGCTGAGCCCGCTTGAACTGCGCCAGCGTGTCCTGCTCTTCGGTGCTAAGCGGCTCTGTGGCGGCACGCTTGAGCAGCCACTGCACGCGCTCAGCCACCGTCTCGAAGACCGGCGTGGGCATGGGCCCGCGACGGGCGGCCAGGTCGTTGCTGTTGCCAGCCGGTACCGCTTCGGCAGCCAGGCGCGTGCGCATGGCCTGCACCTGCGCCAGGTGCTCGATGTCGGCCGTGGTGCGCGGCTGCTGTTGGGCGGCCTGCGCTGCGTTGGCCGCAGCCTGCAGACCAGGGCTGGTGTGCACCGCGCGGTTGCGCACGGGCAGCTGCGTCAGCTTGCCGGCGGAGATGGCGCGCTCGCGCAGCATCTCGTCCACTACCTGGTCTATGCCCACCTTCTTGGCGGCGGCCCGCAGGGCCTTGCGCTCGGTCTGCACGCGGTCGCGTTGCAGCTGCTTGCCCTTGACGGCCACGTCGCGCCGGTCCACGCCGGTGCGGTCGGGGTTCTGCGCCAGGCAGATGAACTGCTCGCCGCCGGCCCCATTGCCGAAGACAAAGACAGTGCCCAGGTCGTGGTGGATGGGGTCGTAGCGCACATGCACTTCCTGGCCCACCCAGGCCTCCAGCTCGGGGGCGATGAACCAGCCCTCGTCTAGCTTGATGCCCTTCTTCTGCACCGTGCGGCGGCCGTCGCGGCCGGGCGCCTCAGCCAGCAGCACGTCCAGAGCGCGTTCGTCGGCTATTGCGCGCACCTGGTGCGCATGCTCGGCGCGCAGTTCCCAGGGCGTGCGCTGCGCCAGGCCTGCGTGCGGTGCGCGGTGGTAGATGGTGTCCACCCACTGGTCGCAGAAGGCCTGCAGCTCTGCGCCGGTCATGCGCAGTTCCACCACTTCGCCACGCTTCATCAGGCGGTCGGCAAAGCTCTTGCGCGCCTCAATGGCGCTGCGCTCGGCCACGCTGTGTCCGATGTAGCCGGGCAGCAGTTCGACCAGGTCGCGCGAGAAGG